>NZ_JBFUIJ010000036.1:0-68879 GCF_056401935.1 Mucilaginibacter sp. P4_D1 | reverse complement strand
CCACATAACACTGCCAAGACCGATAAAATGATTACTTCCAGTAAATTATGCTTCTTATTATTGCCCGTGCGTGGATCGGGTATCCATCTGAAATGATCGTGAAGGGATGTGGGCATATTCTTTTTTACAAAGAAAAAAACTTGAAAGCCTTTTTGACAACCGCAACCCTTAAACTTATCACCTCTTTATCAACATTTTGTTGGCAACACCTCCCGTTTTTAACGTTTCTTATGCGTCAGCCCTGGTTAACGTTTTAATTTAATGTGATAAACCCAACGATACTTTTACTTTTGTAACTCATAACTTAATACTCATAACTAATATGGCTCGGGTAATGGCTTTCGATTACGGTACCAAGCGCATTGGTATAGCGGTTACTGATCCTTTGCAGATTATAGCTACGGGGCTGGATACCGTGCACCCGATGTATATTGTTGATTACCTGAAAACTTATTTAAAAACCGAGCAGGTGGAGCGGTTTATTGTGGGCGAGCCCAAGCAGATGGATAATACCCCATCGCAATCGGCCATACATGTTAAAGGTTTTGTGGGGCTGCTTAAAAAAACTTTCCCCGACATCCCTATCGAAATGCTGGATGAGCGTTTTACCTCCAAAATGGCATCGGCCACCATTGCCCAAAGCGGCATGAATAAAAAAGGCCGGCAAAATAAAGAGCTGGTAGATACCATATCGGCCGTAATATTGTTACAAAGCTGGATGGCTAAAGCTTATTAGAAACAGTATCAAGTATTTAGTATCAAGACCGCTGCACCGTTTTTGGCAAACATAGCGCTGCAGACGCATTGTTAGTAGGCGTAAGTTTTTTCGCCACGGGTAATCAGGTTTAAAACATCATCCTCGGTGCCTGTAAACGGACCGGATGATTCAATTTTAAAACTTGCCATTGCTGCGGCAAACTCACCAGCCTGCTGAAAAGATGCGCCTTTTATGCGCTGGTAAAGGTAACCGGCCATATAAGTATCGCCGCAACCAGTAGCATCTACAACGGCAGATGGTTTGTAGGCAGGGATATTGTAAAAAACGCCACCGGTATAAATTACAGATCCCATACTGCCCAGGGTAAGTACAACTTCTTTAACACCCCAGTCGGCCAAAATGCGGGCGCCCTCGTGAATGTCTTTACTGCCGGTAAGTACTTCGGTTTCGTGTTCGTTGGCTTTCAGGATATCGATGTATTGCAAGGCTTCGCGTTTATCGGCCCAATCTATGGCCACAACGTTTTTATCTTCAACCTTGCGCAGGTAGCCTTGTACATCCAGCGATACTTTGCCGCGGCTGTTTAGTTCCTTAATCAGCTCAACAGGCATATCATCGGCAAGCAGCGGACCTAAGTGAAAAATTTGAGCGTCAATTTCCTGTAATTGCTCAACAGTAAAAGGGTTGGCTTTTTGCAATACACGCTGGGTGCGGTGGTCTTGGTTTTCGGAGTAAATATTTTCAAAATAAACAGAAAGGCCACAGGCGCAGGCATTTACATGAATACCCTTGGCGCGCAGTTTTTCAACAACAACCATTTCGCTTTCGGCAAGTGTTGTTACCAGCGTGTAGCTAACATCCATATTGCGGATGGCATTTGAAAAGTAAAAAGAGGTGCCACCGGCCATGTGGGCAGTTACTCGTGGTGTTACCACCTTATCTAACGTTATATGCCCAACGCAACAAATATCGTACATGCTGTTATTTTATTATTGTCAATACCCCACCAGTCAGGATCGAGCCGCAAAGGTATATAATATCAATGTTTAATTAATGTAAGGTTTTTATTACCCATGATATAAAGCCTGTAATTGCCCGATTGTTTTTGTGTTTTGAATGGTTTTGACAGCAATAACTACATTATGTAATGAATAGTCTTTTGTCGAAGGTCTTAAGTTCTAAGTAAAAGCAGAACAAATTCAACTTTCGACTCAAGGCTTAGTACTATTGACTTAATACCGCGTCAGCGTTTCCCTGCCCGGCTAAATCAATCTTTAAACGATATGATAAAGGTAGCCCCCTGGTTAGGTTTGCTTTCGATGGCAATCTGTCCGCCCAGGCTGGTAATATGGTTATAAACCAAATATAGTCCGATGCCTTTACTATCGTGATGATGATGGAACGTTTGGTGAAATCCGAATATTTTATCCTTCACGCGGTCCATGTCAAAGCCTAAACCGTTATCGGCAAACAATATCTGCTTTAATCCTTTATGTACCCTGAAGCTGATATGGATAACCGGGGCAATTTCGGGACGGGCGTACTTTATGGAATTGGTGATCAGGTTTAAAAATACACTTTCGAGGTACGATTTATTAAAATTAATAATACAATCGCCGGTAAAGCTAAGCTTAATGGTAACACCGGATTCATGTATCAGGGAGCCAACTGAATGCAGAACCGTATTTAAGGTGTCGTTAACGTTGATGTCTTCCCGGTGGATATTCAGGCTGTCTTTCTGACTCAAAACGTCTACATAGTTATTAAGCGTTTCTTTCAGGCTCTCTGAAGCCGAACGGAGCATGCCAATAAACTCAATGGTTTCGGGGTCCTGTATTTTTGAAAGATCAATAAAATTAAAAACCGACAGCAGGTTACTTACCGGCGAACGCAGGTCATGCGATGTGGTATAGGTAAGCTGTTTCAGGTCGTCGTTTATTTGCGTGAGGTGGGTTATCAGGTTGTTACGTTCAGCCTCCTGCTTTTTTTTGTGGGTAATGTTTTTGGCAATTGCAAAAACAAGCTGTTCACTATCAACAGGCATCGATGTCCAGGCCAGCCAAACCACCTCCCCGTTTTTGGTTATATAGCGGTTTTCGAAATTTAAAAGCGGCACATCGTTCCTGATGTTGTCGCGTTTTCTTTCGGTTATAAGCTGGTCGTCCGGGTGTACAAAAGAGTTTATGGGGCTCGAAAAAAGCTCTTCGTTGGTGTATCCCAAAGTTTTTGAAACCGCCGCGTTAACCCTTTTAAAGTAACCATCGTAGCCGGCAATGCAGAAAAGATCAGCCGATAACTCGAAAAAACGTTCGAAATTAAAATTGGCCCCGGTATTTGTTTCAAAACGATTTATCATGTAGTATACAATTGGCATAGCTATCAAAGGGAGGTAGCTATTATTGTGTTTTGGTTATACGGTAAGGTTGATGAAATAGTTTGCTTGCGAAAATTAAGAATTTGCTTTGGTTTTCAGGCTGATATTTTTCACGATGACGAAATCCCCGTAAAAAATAAAAGCCGCCCAGACCTTGCGTCGGGCGACTTTCAACCTAAACCTTATCACAATTAAACCGGTAAGGATTACCAGTTCATACATACCTATACAATTACTATACCAAAAATTAAAACTTCGTAAATTTTTTTAGCAAGTTGGTATTATGTGCCTATACGAGTTAAAAATGGAGGTAAAAAAATAAATATCAATTAAAAAAAAGGCGGTGTTAGTTAATTGTAAACTTTTGCGTACTACATGGTAAACACTTTAGGCCTGTTTTGTCGGTTTTTTTCTACGCAAATAACTGTCTGATAAAAATAAGGCCAATACAACATCAAACATGATAAACCATTTGAATACCGGGCTGGTAAAAATATTGGCGACATTGGGCAGTTTTACTGTAGCCGGCAGTTTAACATTTACATCAAAGGCCGAAAGTTGCGAATGGGTGTTGGCAAAAGTGAACACCAGCAATGCCAGTATGGTAAAAACAAAGAAAACAGCAATGCCTATAATAATACGTTTATCAATGGCCGCTTTAAGTGGCTGGCGTGCATTTTCGGTACGGATGGTTTCCATCACGTTGTAGGTAAATGCCATTGATGGTTCGTCAAGCTCCATGGCTGTAAATTCCAGGTTTAGCTGCAGCAGTTCCTGGTATTTTTTGCTGTAAGCCTCATCCTGCTCAATAAGCAGGGCAATAGTATCCTGCTCGGCCGGCGTGCAGTTGCCGTCAATGTAGTTCCAGAGTTCTTCTTCTATGGTATTCATATCAGTTCTTTAACCTCGTGTTTTAAATTACGCTCCAGCTTATCTTTCAAACGCTGGCGCGCCCGGAATAGTTTTACCTTAACCGTATTGGCTTCCATCCCCAAAGTTTGGGCAATTTCTTCCAGTGATTGCTCGCCTTTATAAAACAAGGTTATAATGGTAGCATCATCGGGCAGTAACTGCGCAATAGCCTGGTTAAGATAAAACGACCGCGATTTATTTTCAACGTTATAGGCATCATAAGCCGACTCGTTGTTTTCAACCTGTATAAAGGTAGCTTCGTCATCTATCGAATCGGTTGCTATTCTGTTCTTTCGTAAAAATGTCATGGCTGTATTATACACAATAGTGTACAACCATGTACTAAATTTCGATTGCCCGCCGTATGTTGCCAGCGCGCGGTACGCCTTTATAAAACAGTCCTGTGCAATCTCTTCGGCATCCTCGCGGTTTTTTGAAAAACGCAAAGCAAGTGTAAACACAAACCGCTGGTGCCGCTTCACCAGGTCGGCATACGCCGATTGGTTGCCCGCCAGTGTTTGTTCAATAAGATCGATATCTGAAAGCTTGCTTTGCATGTGTTACAATCTCTCTGACAACAGGGCTTTTACTTAGGTTACACCGAAATGTAAATAAAGCCCCCTAACCCCCTGAAGGGGGAACATGAATGTATAAAGATAGCCAATGTTTATATAAAAGAAAACCCGGCTTTTGCCGGGTTTAAATATGCAATTCAAAAAACTCCCCCTTCAGGGGGCTGGGGGGCTTCGCCTCAATTTCGCCTGTTAAACAAAAACGATGCGTAATAAAGCAGGGTTGCCAGCGAGCTAAGCGCGGCTACCACGTAGGTCATGGCGGCCCACCAAAGGGCGTCTTTGGCTTGTTCGTGCTCTTCGGTGGTTTGCATAATGCTATAGTTGTTATTGAGCCAAACCAATGCGCGATGGCTGGCATCAAACTCAACCGGTAAGGTTATAAAACTAAAAAAGGTAACCAATGCCAGCGCGGCCACACCTACGGCCAATACAAATGGATTGTGCGAAAAAATGAGCAGCATTACACCAATAAGCAATGTCCACTGGGTTAGTGTTGATGCTATATTAATAACGGGCACCATGGCCGACCGGAAACTAAGCCAGCCATAAGCCTGGGCGTGTTGTACCGCGTGGCCGCACTCGTGGGCGGCAACTGCCGCCGCGGCAATGCTGCGGCTATAAAAAACATCCTGGCTCAGGTTAACGGTTTTGGTTTCGGGGTTATAGTGATCGGTAAGCTGGCCTTCAACGCATATTACCTGTACATCAAATATGCCGTGAGCGCGTAGCATTTTAATCGCAACCTCCTGGCCCGACAGGCCGGATAGCAGCCCAACTTCTGAGTAGTGCTTAAATTTACTCTTAAAACGCCATTGTACTATAAAGCTAACAATGGCAACCAGGATCATCAGGAACCAGGCAGAGTTATATCCAATATAGGCTGTTATAAATGATAAGTGATTCATTTGTTAAGTAAAAATTAAAAAGTCAAAATTCAAAAATGATTGGCATGTGATAACACGCTCAATCTGTGTACGTATGCTCACAAGTATTTCTAACTACATATTCAAAAACCATTCCGCTCAAACATGCATGTCAAAAGTAATGCCCTCAGAGATAGGTTTTGATTTTTGACTTTTGAATTTTTCACAATGTGTTTATTTTTTTTATGGTGTTCAAGAGTGCTACGCAATTTTTACTTTTGACTTACTATGTTTTCCTACTGGGAGAGAACTTCTTTTATTGATAACGCCGATGTAATTATCATTGGCAGCGGCCTGGTGGGCTTAAGTGCCGCCCTGCATTTAAAAAATCAGCAGCCATTGCTTAAAGTACTGGTGCTTGAGCGGGGCTTTTTACCAAGCGGTGCCAGTACTAAAAACGCTGGTTTTGCCTGTTTTGGCACAGTTAGCGAGCAAATTGAGGTAATAAACCGATCATCAGAAGCAGAGGCCATGCATTTGGTTGATTATAAATGGCGCGGCCTGCAGCGCCTGCGGCAAAACCTTGGCGATAAGAATATTGATTACCATCAACACGGCGGCCATGAGTTGTTTATGATTGATGAAGCCCAGGCTGCAGGCATAGCTTTGGATCAGGTTGATCATCTGAATAAATTATTGCATCCCATTATCGGTACCACTGACATTTATGCAGTTGCGAATGAAAAAATTGCAGATTTTGGCTTTAATAATGTAGCCGGCATAATTTACAACCGCTTTGAAGGCCAAATTGACAGCGGTAAAATGATGCGGACTTTATTGTATAAAGTGTATGAACTGGGGGTGTTGGTTTTAAATAATGTACAGGTATCGGCAATTGAGCACGAGGCTGCTTGCGTTAGGTTGCAAACTACACAGGGTGCCTTTAAGGCTGGTAAGGTAATACTGGCAACAAATGCATTTGCCAGCCAGTTGTATCCGGAATTGGATGTAGTACCCGGTAGGGGCCAGGTATTGGTAACAAAACCTATAGATGGTTTAAAACTAAAGGGTACCTATCATTTTAATGAGGGGTACTATTATTTTAGGAACATTGATAACCGTGTGCTGTTTGGCGGTGGCCGCAACCTGAATTATAAAGCCGAAGAAACCTGGGAGTTTGGGCATACAGATGAGGTTAAGGAAAAACTCTTATCCTATTTGGCCGAAGTTATCCTCCCCGATCAAAAAACAGAGATTGATTACTGGTGGAGCGGCATCATGGGTTTCGGCGAACAACTAAGCCCGATAGTGAAAGCGATACTGCCCCATGTTTTCTGCGCGGTACGCTGTAACGGTATGGGTGTAGCAATGGGGAGCCTGGTGGGCGAGGAAGTAGCAGAACTGGTATTACGCGATATTTAACAATAGTAAATGACAATCCAATTAGATTGTAAGCGACACACTAATGACCAATGACGCGCAGCAAATGACCGCGCAGCGAAGTGACTAATTAGCCAGAAAAGCGTACCTGTCATCGGCAAACGTGTTGCCTTGTTTTACATCGCCGGTTTCATAACCCTTTTTAAACCAGTAAACGCGCTGGGCGCTGGTGCCGTGGGTAAAGCTGTCGGGTTCCACGTGTCCCTGGCTTTGTTTTTGCAAGCGGTCGTCGCCAATGGCGTTGGCAGCGTTCAGGGCATCTTCTATATCTTTTTCGTTAATTACTTTGTTGATGCTTTGCTCATAATGGGCCCAAACACCGGCATAAAAATCGGCCTGCAGCTCCAGCTTTACCGATAGTTTGTTGTATTCGCGTTGGCTCATTCGGCTGCGGGCCTGGTCCATTTTTGCACTTACACCCAGCAGGTTTTGCACATGGTGCCCAACTTCGTGCGCTATCACGTAGGCATTGGCAAAGTCGCCGCCGGCTCCAAAACGCGTTTTAAGCTCGTCGTAAAAACTCAAATCGATATATACTTTGGCATCGCCGGGGCAGTAAAACGGCCCGGTAGCCGAGCTGGCGTTACCGCAGGCCGATTGCACATAATCGGTAAATAAAACCAACTTAGGATCCTGGTACTGCCGGCCCATATCGCTAAATAGTTTGCCCCAAATGTCCTCGGTATCCTTAAGTACTACACGCACAAATTTTTTGCCGTTGTCTTCCGGTGCATTGGGGTTTTGTTGTTCGGTTTGCTGTTGCTGGTCGCTGCTACCCTGGTTAAGCAACTGCGATGGGTTTATCCCCGTAAACATATAAATTACGGCCCCAATAAGGCCCAGTATTCCGCCGCCAATTGCTATGCCTCGACCACCGCCACTGCCACGCTGATCTTCTACATTATCGCTTTCGCCCCTGCCAAACCATTGCATAATTTTGTGCTTTTTTAGGGGTAACAGGAAAAGCGGTTAGAATGTTTGAGAAGGCTGGTAGATTACTTTATCTCGAACACAGCCCTTACCTGGAAGCTTAACTTTATCTTTTTATAGTTGATGTCTGATTCGGCGGGTGCAGCGTTGGTTCGCATGGTGCTGTTAGCGTATATTGATGAGGGGCTGCTAAAATAGCTGGGGATTGGTTCTGTTTCGTCGATAGTAACCGGTCGGCCTAATTTCTCGCCTAAAGCATCAAGCATATATGTTGCCTTATCCCGCGCGGCGATAAGGGCGTTGATCTTGAGTTCGCGTTTTAATTCAACCCTTTTCGAATACTCATAGCTTTGTACCTCGGTTGATGAAACACCTTTGGGATTTAATGCGGCAAGGATCTGGTTGTATTTATCCAGGTTATGCACCCGGATGCGATATTGCTTGCCGGCCATAAAATCGGGAGCCTTTTTCTTTTGGTAATAATAGTTCCATCCTGCAACATCATCAATGGTGAAATCTTCTTTGGGGATGCCGGCGTTTTTTACCGCATTTTCAAGTTCGGCCTCGAGCGTAGAAATTGACACATGTTTTTTACCATCCATATATTCCTGCAACGAAATAGACACATTAAGAATATCGGGCGTCACTTCGGCTTCGGCCATGCCGGTAACTACAATTGTGCGACGCGCATCGGCTGCCTGTGCAAATACCTGGCAGGTAAACGGAAGCAGAAGGGCAAGGATAAATAGCTTTTTCATTTGTGTAAAGTTTAATGGTTGTTAATTAATGATACTAAGATAACGTACTATAGGGCAGATTTGTAACCGGGGGGACGAAATATCAGTAACAACAATATATGATGTAGCCATTACATGGGTAGAAAAATAAAAAAGGCCATCCTCAAAACTTAGGATGACCTTTTATTTATTTTATCAATTAAAAAACTCCCCCTTCAGGGAGTCCGGGGGCTACTTTATCTCAAACACTGCGTTTATCTGCAGGCTGATCTTGATCTTTTTAAAGTCGATGTCGGATTGAGGGGCATCGGCAACGGCAGCTTTATACATCATGGTGTTGTATTGGCGCGGCTGAGGGAAGCTGCTGTTATCACTCTCCGTGATGTTAAGCACATCGCCCAGTTTGTTGCCAAGGCCGCTTAATAAAAATGAAGCCTTATCGCGTGCCGAAAGCAGGGCTTTAAGTTTCAATTCGTTTTTCAGCTCGTTTATTTTTGAATAATCATAGCTGTCGATATTGGTTGACTGGATGCCTTTGGGATCTATTTTAGATACAATCTGGTTAAACTTATTCAGGTCTTTTATCCGTAGCCCATATTGTTTGCCGGCTAAAAAATCGGGCTGTTTCTTTTTTTGAACGGCGTTGTTCCAGGCTGATACATTGTTTACGGTAAAATCAGCGGCAGGTATACCCGCATCTTTAACGGCTTTTTCAAGCTGGTCTTCCAGGTCCGAGATCTGGATGTGTTTTTTACCATCCATATATTCCTGTAGCGATATGGTAACGTTGATGATATCGGGGGTAACTTCCTGCTCGGCGGTGCCGGTAACTTCTATTTTGCGGCGCAAGTCAACAGCCTGCGCAAAGGCTCCGTAAGTAAATGTTAGCAGGGTGGCAATGATGAATAGCTTCTTCATGATGTAATGTGTATGGTTATTTTTTTGTTTGTATGACTGTAATGACGGGCAGATAGTTTAATATGTAACAGGTATAATGAACTATTGTTGGGCCTTGAATACCGGGGTAATGAAAAACCAGGAGGATTTGTTTTGTTTTTTTCGACCCATGCCTGTAAGGCAACTATTTAAAAACCGTTTGGGTTTATGGTGGTTACATCATATGGTAATAACAGGCAAACGATAAATATTTTGATATGAGATCTATCTGGAAAGGTTCAATTGGTTTTGGATTGGTTAGCATCCCGGTTAAGCTGTATTCGGCAGTGCAAACAAGTTCGCTTGATTTGGATATGCTGGATAGCCGGGATCATTCACGCATCAGGTATCAGCGGGTAAACGAGAAAACGCATAAGGAAGTACCCTACGATAAAATTGTGAAGGGCTACAAACTGGCCAATGACGATTATGTGATTGTAGAGGACCAGGATTTTGAGGATGCCGCCCCCGAAAAAAGTAAAATCATTGAGATTGAAAGTTTTGTGGATATTGCCGACGTAAACCCTATGTTTTACGAAACATCCTACTATACCGAGCCGGATACCAAAAGCAACAAGGCCTATGCCCTTTTGCAGAAAGCCCTTATTCAGTCAAAAAAAGCGGGGCTGGCGCGCTTTGTACTGCGCAGTACCGAAAGCCTGTGCATTGTACACCCTGTTGATCATGTGCTGGTAGTTACCCGCATTCGTTTTGCGCAGGAAATACGCAGTGCCGAAGACCTGGATATAGCCAAAGATGTAACCGTAAGTAAAAAAGAACTTGACGTTGGCCTTGCCCTTATTAACCAATATGCCGAGGATTTTGACGTATCTAAATTCAAAGACGAATACAATGACGAGTTGCTAAAAATTATCAAGGCCAAATCAAAAGGTAAACGGGCTACGGTTAAAAAACTTAAACCGCGTGAAACCGACAGCGATGATCTGTACGATCAATTGATGAGTAGTTTGAAAAAGAAAGCCTGACAAGTATTAAAGGGATGCCAAGCAGAAAGACGCCGTGCTACAATGGCCGGATTTTGCGGTTTTTAGATATATAGAGACACAACAATTTGTATCTCTATATAATATGCGTGTTTCGGTAGAAATTACATCGATAAAATCTCAACCAGCTTCAACAGGTTAGGATTAATCTCTACATGGTGTTTTATGGCGTGCTCAAACGGTGTATAGGCAATTTCGTTGTGGATGATGCCTATCATCTCGTTGCGATGGCCGTCTCTTAAAGCTTCAACAGCTGCTGCGCCTACCCGGCTGGCCAATACCCTATCCATACAGCTTGGCGCGCCACCGCGTTGGATGTGGCCCAATATAGATATACGGGTATCATAATTAGGGAAACGCTCCTGTACCAGGCGCCCAACCTCGAATGCGCCACCGGCTTCTTCGCCTTCGGCAACAATTACAATACGCGATGTTTTGTCTTTACGGCCATGCTCAAGGCGGTTAAATAGGCCTTCCATGCCGCCTTTATGTTCGGGGATAAGTATAGCTTCGGCTCCTGCCGCAATACCTGTACGCAAAGCGATCAGGCCCGAGTCGCGACCCATTACCTCAACTATAAACAGGCGATCATGTGATTCTGCCGTATCGCGGATTTTATCTACAGCCTCAACAACCGTATTAATGGCAGTATCATAACCTATGGTAAAATCGGTACCCATTAAATCGTTATCAATAGTGCCTGGCAGGCCAATGATGGGCACATCATATTCGGCACCAAAAACCTTGGCCCCGGTAAATGTACCATCGCCACCAATACCTACAAGGGCATCAATGTTATTCTTTTTAAGATGGTCATATGCCTGCTGGCGGCCTTCGGGCGTGCGGAAGTTATCGCAGCGTGCGGTTTTTAGTATAGTACCGCCGCGTTGAATAATGTTTGAAACCGATTTGCGGTTCATGGGTACAAAATCGCCCTTGGTCATGCCTTCATAACCACGGCGAATGCCCATCACCTCGATACCATAATATATAGCCGTACGTACAACCGCCCTGATGGCAGCGTTCATGCCCGGCGAATCTCCGCCCGAAGTATAAAGTCCTATTTTTTTAATCTGCGTCATTTTTTATCCTGATATGGCCTGTTTGCCCTACCTTAAAAAATTGAATAATTTAATTAGTGGCTTTTAAACAACCCCGTAACCAAAAAACGCGGCAAACTTTTAAAAGTTGCCGCGAATTTACACTTAATTTTTTAACGCTGTATCACTTTTTATAAGCGGCTATACCACTATCTAAAAATTTGATGTAACGGTCAATATGGTAGTCGGCATTATAGTGTGGCAAAACAGTTCCTTTTTTATCGGTCATTTCCTTGCCATCGCTATCAAGCATCACATATAATGGCTGCGAATTTGAGTTGAAACGGCTCGCCTCCAGTTCGCTCCACTTATCGCCAATATTGGTTATCTTTTTAAAACTGTAAGTTGATGTGTACTGATCTTTAATATCTAAGGCCGCTTTATCATCTACCACAAGTTGTAAAAGAACAAAGTCGTTCTGCAGTTTACTAAATACCACCGGGTCCGACCATACGTTGGCTTCCATGTTTCGGCAGTTAACGCAGGCAAAGCCTGTAAAATCAATCAGTATTGGTTTGTGCAGTTCTTTTGAAACCTGCAAAGCCTGGTCGTAATCAAACCAGGGGGCCAAACCTCTTATTGTAAGCGCCGAATAATTTGCAGCATATTTTCGCTCTTTGCCATCTTGTTTTGATGTTGTGGCAGTAGCACCTCCCGGTATTGGCGACAGATCAAAGTCCTGCGTGCCTATTGGTGGTAAAAAGGCCCCGATAGATTTGAGCGGGGCGCCCCATAAACCCGGGATCATATAAACAACGAATGCAAATACAATTATTGATAAAAACACCCTCGGGATAGAGAGGTATGGCGCATCGCTATCATGCGAAAATTTAATTTTGCCTAACAAGTATAGCCCTACCATTATACCAATGGCTATCCAAAGCGATAAAAACACTTCCCTGTCAAACCAATGCCAATGATAGGCCAGGTCAACATTTGATAGGAACTTTAGGGCGAAAGCGAGTTCAAGGAAGCCCAAAACTACCTTCACACTGTTTAGCCACCCGCCCGATTTCGGTAAGCTTTTTAAAGCAGAGGGGAACAAAGCAAAAATAGTAAACGGCAATGCCAGCGCTAAAGAAAAGCCAAACATCCCCATTGCCGGCCCAAGCCTGTCGCCTTTTGAGGCGGCATCTACCAGCAGTGTGCCTATAATAGGCCCGGTACATGAAAACGAAACAACCACCAGGGTAGATGCCATAAAAAAGATGCCTGCAAGGCCACCCTTGTCGGCATTTTCGTCGAGCTTGTTGGCCAGTGAACTTGGCAATGTAATTTCAAATGCGCCCAGGAATGATATACCAAAAACAATAAGCAGCAGGAAGAAAAACATATTGAATATGCCATTTGTAGCCAGCTGATTGAGGGCGCTTGAGCCAAAAATTATAGAGATTAATAATCCAAGTGTTACGTATATTACAATGATAGATACCCCGTAAATAGAGGATTGCATAATTGCTTTACTGCGGCTGCCGCTCTTTTTAGTAAAAAAGCTAACGGTTAATGGCAATAACGGATAAATACAAGGGAGTATTACAGCGGTAAAGCCACCAATAAGACCCTCTATAAATATTTGCCAAAGTGTTTTTGGCGCCTCGGGTTTTGAATGAGCCGCTTGTTTGGCAGCAACTACCGATTGTTTTGCTGCCGCTGCCACTTGTTGCGAAAGTTTTTCTGCATCCTGCATTGCCGCCTTTTTACGTATGGCAATACTATCGGCTGCGGTAGGTATATCGGTAAATTGCATATCGGCGGGAGCCGCTACTGTATCTTTGCCGCTTTTTTGTGCTGCGTAAACCGGTTTTGGCGCGTTTAAGCCAAATATAATAAGCATGGTTACTACAGCTATTAACGTTGGTAACCAGTTGATCTTTTTAAATAGGTTCATCTTTTTATTCCCTGGTAATTATTTGCCTAAAGGAATGGTGAAATCTACATCATCTGGTGGAAGGCATTTTTTATCGTTACAGGTCATATAAGTAAGTTTTCCTGTAACCGCTGTTGCTGTTGCCGATTTTAAGCTTACTTTTTGCGAAAAAACAACCTCTTTTTCAAAATAAGTAACATTCATTTTGAATGATTCCTCGTATTTAGATAGTGGTTTTGGTTCGGTAGTTTTGCCAACCGGGGCAAAATCTTTTGATTTTGAAAATACAAACGAAGTAGCTATCGGGCCGCCATCGCCAACATTAAGCGAATAAATGTGCCAGCCCGGTTGTATGGTTGCCTTTAAATATACAACGGCTTCTTTGCTGTTCAGCTTTTTTGCGGCGTATGCCCAGCGTACCGGTGTTTCAATTTGCGCATAGGCCCCGGCGCAAATAACCAGCGCCACCATCATTAACAATAACTTTTTCATGTATTACTTATTTAAAAATTCAATTTGTTTTAAGCTAAACTCACGGGTGCCAAAATTATTATGTTCAACTACCAGTAGGCCTTCATCTTTCACCCCAACAATGGTTCCCCTAAACGTTTCACCATCTGACCGAAAATCCCTTGCTTCGTTTAACCAGTATAGTCGGTTTAAATAAGCGTTCCTTACAAACAAAAATTTACCGGCCTTAAGCTTAAGATAGTATCCTTCAATATGCCCGCAAATTTCTAATAATAAAGCTCGTAAATCATAATCCTTTTGTAATATCTGCTTTACAGATATGGCATTGCCGGCACCCGCCTCAAAATGCTCCTGGTTTATGTTAAGGCCTATACCAATAATGGCATCTTTTATCCTGTCGCCATGCAGGTGTGTTTCAATCAAAATACCGCCAAGTTTGTGGTCGTCATAATAAATGTCGTTTGGCCATTTTATTTTTAAGCGGTCGCCCAGTAGCGGATTAAGGGCTTCAATTACCCCCAGGCTTATCACCCGCGTAAGGTCAAACTGTTGTAAAACTGGTAAAAATGAGGGGGTTAGCAAAATGCTGAAAGTTAGGTTTTTGCCCGGCTGGCTATGCCATTTGTTTTGTTGCTGCCCCCGGCCGGCAAATTGGCTTTCTGCCATAATGGCTGTACCTTCGGGCAATGGCTTGGAATTTGACAGTAATGTTTTAAGGTAAGTGTTGGTTGAATCAACTTCTTTAATTGTTACTAAATTTTGACCAACAAATAATGCCGAAAATATGTTATTTTGCAAAGTGTAATAATTTTTAACCAAAAAACGTTCAAAACTAATTCTTTTTGATGGTAAAAAATAAAAAGGTAGGGCAATCAACCTATATTTCTGAACTTGCGATACATGGTATCCAGGAAAAAAAAGGTAATGAAATTGTAAGGTTAGACCTTCGTAACCTAAATAGTTCGGTAACAGATTACTTTGTAGTTTGCCATGCCGACTCGACCACGCAGGTAAAAGCGATAGCCAACAGCATTGAAGATGAAATTTTTAAGGCAACCCAAACCGAGCCCTGGCGCAAAGAAGGTTTGGAATATGGCGAGTGGATACTGCTTGATTATGTGGATGTTGTGATTCACGTTTTCCGGACAGACAAGCGTGAATTTTATGGCGTAGAAGAATTGTGGGGTGATGCCGAAATAAAATATTACAAAAGCGCTTAAGCGATAGTCACATAAAGGCTTGCAATAGCGTCATGGTAATAACCTTGTTTTTTAAATTATAGATAGTAAGTTTGAGCTCGTAACAAAGAGATGAAAGATAACGATAATAAATCAGAAAGTCCGAAACCGATCAGGAAGATCCTGAATAAAAAAACGCCGCCTAAGCCACCTAAGTTTAATATTATGTGGATTTATGGCATCATTGTTTTAGCGTTCCTGCTTGCAACAACCTTGTTAAGCAACGATACGGGTAAACGGATAACCTACCAGGACTTTGAAACCAAGATGCTTAAACAGCATGATGTTGAAAAAATTATAGCTTATAAAAGCGGCGATTTGATCATTGGGGAAGTATATATTAAAAAACAAAGCCTTGATACCAAGCCAGAATATACTGCCCTTGGTAAAGAGCAACACATGTTTGCAGGAAGCAGCGGCCCCCAGTATACTTTTACCGATGACTCTTTCGAGAGCCTGAAAAAATCAATTGCTGCAGCACAAGCTGCCGACCCATCTTTAAGTGATGTTTCGCTTGAATTGCAACAGGGCCGCGAAAGCTTTTTATCGAACTGGCTTGTACAGGGTGTAATTATGGTGATATTATTTGCAGCAGTGTGGATATTTATTATGCGCCGTATGAGTGGTGGTTCGGGCGGTGGCCCGGGTGGCCAGATATTCAATATCGGCAAATCAAAAGCAACCTTGTTTGATAAAGAGGCACAGGTAACCGTTACATTTAATGATGTTGCCGGTTTAGAAGAAGCCAAGCAAGAGGTGATGGAGATTGTAGATTTCCTAAAAAATCCTAAAAAATACACCAACCTGGGTGGTAAAATTCCTAAAGGCGCATTGCTTGTAGGTTCGCCGGGTACGGGTAAAACTTTATTGGCAAAAGCCGTTGCCGGCGAAGCTCATGTTCCCTTCTTCTCCCTTTCAGGATCTGACTTTGTGGAGATGTTTGTGGGTGTAGGTGCATCACGTGTGCGCGACTTGTTCCGCCAGGCAAAAGATAAAGCGCCATGTATTATATTTATTGACGAGATTGATGCCATTGGCCGTGCCCGTGGTAAAAACAATATTGTTGGTGGTAATGACGAACGCGAAAATACATTGAACCAGTTGTTGGTTGAGATGGATGGTTTTGGTACCGATTCGGGTATCATTATCCTTGCCGCAACCAACCGCCCCGATGTATTGGATTCGGCCTTATTACGTCCCGGACGTTTTGACAGGCAGGTATCTATTGATAAACCTGATTTGAATGGCCGTGAGCAGATCTTTAAAGTTCACTTAAAACCGCTTAAATTATCCGATGATGTTGATGCCAAAAAATTATCGGCACAAACCCCTGGTTTTGCAGGTGCCGAAATTGCCAACGTTTGTAACGAGGCTGCCCTTATAGCGGCCCGTAAAAACAAAGAGGCGGTTGACATGTCTGATTTTCAGGATGCGGTTGACCGTGTAATTGGTGGTTTGGAGAAAAAGAACACGCTGATTTCGCCCGAAGAAAAACGCGTGGTAGCTTACCACGAAGCCGGCCATGCTATAGCGGGATGGTTTTTAGAGCATACCGATCCGTTGGTTAAAGTTTCTATTGTACCGCGTGGTGTTGCCGCTTTAGGATATGCCCAGTACCTGCCAAACGAAAGATTCCTGGTTGCTAAAGAAGAGTTGATTGATGATATGATATTATCAATGGGCGGCCGTGTTGCCGAAGATATTACTTTCGGTAAAATCACCACTGGTGCCTTGAGCGATTTGGAACGCATTACCCGCCTGGCTTATGGCATGGTGAAAATTTATGGTATGAATGGTAAAGTTGGTAACGTATCGTTTTACGATCCGCAAGGCGAAAACCAGTTTAGCAAACCATACTCTGATGTTACCGCAAACCTCATCGACTCGGAAGTAAGAAGCCTGGTTGAAGATGTTTATGCCAAAACAAAAGAGTTGCTGATAAAACACCGCGACGGATTAGAAAAAGTTGCGAAAAAGTTATTGGAGAAAGAAGTATTGTTCCAGGCCGACCTGGAAGAGCTTTTGGGCAAACGTCCTTTTGAGCACCGTACCGCTTATGATAAGTTTGTAAACGGCGAACCAACGTTAGTACCTGATAATAATGCGATACCCGAGAATGTGATCAATCCTGAGTTATCAAGGATGGATGAGCCGGATCCGAAGTTTTAATTAAATACTATATAAAAAAGCCATCAGCTTAGCTGGTGGCTTTCCTTTTTTATACTATGAGGGATATTACCACATCAAAAGAAAAACTGCTAAAGAAGATCCGCAAGGCACTACTGGAGAAAAGGGACAACCCATATCCCCAACTGGAAGACCTGCCGCTTTACGCAACCGATGATGAAATACCCGAAGTTGTTTTTGCCGAACAATTTACCGCCGTTAACGGCCAGTTTATTTTTTGCGAGGACGAGGTACAATTTATAGAAACCCTGCTTACCCTGGCCGAAGAGCGTAACTGGCACAAAATATACTGCTGGGAGCCCGGCCTGCAGGAGGTACTTACCCGCTTTGAATACCCCTTTTACGAAACCGATAAAGACTTTGAACTGGCCGAGGTAGGTTTTACCCTGTGCGAGGCTTTAATAGCCCGTAATGGCAGTATATTGTTATCTAACGGCAATATGGCCGGCCGGCGCTTAAGTATCTATCCGCCGGTACACATTGTGCTGGCTTATACATCGCAAATGGTAATGGATATTAAGGATGGGTTTAAACTGTTAAAAAATAAATACGGCAACCGCCTGCCCTCCATGATCACCAATGTAACCGGCCCCAGCCGCACTGCCGATATTGAGAAGACCCTGGTACTTGGCGCACACGGCCCCAAAGAGCTTTTTGTTTTTTTATTAGACGACTCGAACGAGGGTTAATATCTCAGCTATTTTTTGAATTATATTCCGGCCGCATACCCATTGCGTCGCCTGAATTTATTGGTGGGTATTAGCTAACTCTTCCTGCACATCTTGACTGTGGAATAACCGGAAAAGATTAGAAAATATTATTAAAATATCGCCGGCTGCTAAATTATAATTTAAATAAATTATAATTGTTTATAATAACCCAATGCGGTGTTAAACACGTATAACCCTAACTAAAAACCCCCTTATTAACATGAAGAAAATTGATTTAACCGAAGCAAAAAAAATGGTAGACCACTACCATGCCACCCGTAAAAACGTTATCGACAAAACACACGGTATTAATGATACCAAATCTGTTTGGTTTGATATCGGCGCATTTAAAGATTTTGTAAACAAATTACCGGCACATGCTACCGGCGTGCGGGTACATTTGGCCAGTTATGATGAAACACACCCTACCTCACCTGGCCAAACAACCGTGGTTTTTGCAGGGACGGTAAACAAGGACGACGTGCACGCCGATGCTCTTTCAGAAGGGGTGGCGCTCGCCGATGGGTTAGATCCTGTAAATCAAGGGAAGAATTGCCCGCCTGAGTGTCCCTGATTTTTAATTGACTAATCTAACATTCAATATTTATGCAGATTTTTGTAAGGAACTAAAACTTAATGAACGTAAATATTGAATGCTATATAATTTTTACTTAGTCTCGCTCCCTATAACTTTTGCTTTTTGCCTTTATGCTTACAAGAATCTTGATAGGAACTTTAAATGGTTCCTGCCGTACTTTGCTTTTGTAATTATTTACGAAGCGGCTAATTATTTTGGTTTAATGCTGCTGGAAAAAAGTAATGCCTGGTGCAATAACCTGGAGGGCTTACTGGAGCTTGTGCTTTTTACATGGTTTTTAGCCTCGCTTGTAAACAGTGAACTATATAGAAAGGCTGTTTATAAATTGGCGATAATACCAATGTTGCTTTCTTTGATTGATATTATATATATACAAGGATTTTTCAAACGTGCTACCATTGCAATAGTACTGCAGGGTTTATTTCTCGTGGTGTTAATATGTATTTATTATCGTTCACTATTTGAAGAGGCCGATGAGCATTTAAACCTTTTAAAACATCCACCATTTTTAGCTGCAACAGGTCTGCTTTTTTTCTTCCTATCAAATACGTTGTTCTATGCTTGCTTTAGTTATATGATATATAAGAATAATTACCATTTTTATATCGTTGCGACGAGTATTCCCGGGATTTCAAACCTGTTATTAAACGGCCTTTTGGCATACGCTTTCTTATGTTCTTCGAAAGGGAATACGGGCACTATAAACGATTCTACAAATGAGAATTAGTTTATCGATGCCAAATATATTATTACTTAGCGCTCCTCATGTTATTTTTGTATCATACGTATTACGCTTCATTATTTGTAACAGCAGTTTTCTGCTTATACGCCTATAAATATCTCGACGCAAATTTTAAATGGCTTTTGCCATTCATCTTGTTTTGTATCGTGTTTGAAACCGCAAGTGAATTCGATTGGCTGGTAATTAACCACACTAATGCTTCTGCAACTAATTTTGAGGAGATAATAGAATTCATATTATATGCCCGCTTTTTGCTGTCGCTTTCAGACCGCCGATTGTATATACGAAAAGCCTACGTGTGTTTTGGGATAATATTACTTTTCGGCGTTATCAATATGGCCGTTTTACAAGGGTTTTGGAAAATGAATACTATTACAATGGTATTACAGTCGTTGTTCATAATTACTTTAGTGGTTAATTATTACTACAGAACACTTGATAAAGCTGAAGAGGGTTTGGACCTGGTAAAATATCCTCCTTTTTTAATAGTAACCGGTTTACTCTTTTACTCTCTTGGAAAATTCTTTTTGTACACCTGTTTTAGTTATATGGCATATAAAAATAACTATGATTTCTACATTCTTGCAGCTACCATTCCTGGCCTATCCAACCTGTTACTTAATTTCATGTTGATGTATGCGTTTTTCTGTGCACGAAGAAATAAGTTAAAAACGACAAATGGATCAATCCCGGCTACATCAGCATTTTTCAAAATCAAAAACTAATGGCGTTTATTAAGTGTCTAAACCGCAGCCTTAATTAACAAATTTTTGCTCCATTTTTGCAGTGGGACCTACATTCAACAAAGCACGTAAATATACTATATCGCATTTATTTTGTATCGTTATTTATAACCTTTTTCTTCTGTATATACGCATATAAGTCGCTTGCTCCCAATCTCAAATGGCTTTTATACCATATATGAAATCAAACAATGAATTAAAGTTATCGTTAACATTGTTGCCACGATTGAGGCGGGGTAGATGGGTTTTGATGTTCAAATCGCTATTGTTATTTTTAACTGATTTAGCACAATTTCGGTAGGTTAAACTGGATATTAATATACTACTATCTTAGCATCTATTAAAAGCAATATTGAATGCTGTTATTTAATCTTTACATTCTTTCTCTCCCTTTAACACTTGCAGCCTGCTTTTACGCTTATAAATCATTCGATGATAGTTTTAAGCCTTTTCTGCCATATCTTGCTTTGATAACAGCATATGTAACCGCAGACTTTTTTAATCTGCTAACCATTAACCATAGCAATGCATGGTGCAATAATTTAGCGAATATATTGGATTTTACGATGTTCGCTTATTTTATCATATCGCAGGATAAGAGGTTCTTATATAAAAGAAGTGCATATATATCAGGGAGTGTTGTAATGTTATTATCTTTTATCGATATTTTTTTTATTCAAGGGTTTTGGCATCGGGCAACTTTAGCAATTGTATTACAGGGATTGTTTATTTTAACATTGGTTTGTATTTATTATTACAACTTGCTTGTAGAGGCGCCGGAACATCTTTTTTTGTTAAGGCATCCGCCATTTTTAGCGGCTACCGGATTGCTTTTCTATTTTCTTTCRCTTACTTTTTACTATTCCTTTTTTAGCTATATGCTATATAAAAATACTTATCACTTTGCTATCTTGGCATCTACAATAGTAGGAATTGCCAACCTAATGCTAAACGCTATTTTAATTTATGCTTTTATATGCTCTTCTAAAAACAGTAAAGGCTTTAGAAATGAACTTCAATAAACAATCTGGATTGTATTAATACTATATGTTATATAATGTTTATTGCGTATCGCTCGTTGTAGCTTTTTTGTATTGTATATATACCTATAGACAAATAGACAAAACCTTGAAAGTTTTTCTAATTTGTTTATCCGTTGGAGTGCTGTATGAATCTGCTGACATGCTTGGTTGGACAAGATTTAATCATACCAACGCCTGGCTGGCAAACTTCGAGGAGCTATTTGAGTTTATAATTTACACTTATTTTTTTACTTCGCTCGAAAAAAACCGACGTTATAAAAGCACCGTGTATAAATACGCATGCATTGTTATAGTAATAACCATCATAGATAATCTTTTTATTCAAGGATTTTGGAAGCTAAATACATTGGCTATGGTGATTCAGTCGCTATTTATTCTCTTGTTGATAGGAATTTATTATTATAAACTCTTGGACAAAGAGGGGCAAATTGTTCTATTACGGCATCCTGCTTTTTTAGTCGCTACAGGTTTGCTTTTTTATTTTCTTGCAAAAACATTTTATTATTCTTGTTTTAGCCTAATGGCATACAAAAGCAATTACTCATTTCTTATACTAACCCGCGTTATACTTGGCCTTGCTAATTTGATGCTTTATACTTTGTTATTATATGCCTTTTTCTGTTCTTCTAAAGCAACAAAGTTATCTTTACAACGGTCAGAAATGAAAGCCAACCCGTAAATGTCGTAAGTCTTTTTCGCCGGACTTTTGAGCTATATATAATATGAAAATAGCCGCTATTTTCTTATCCTTGCAATTGAGCAGTCGGGAAATTAAAAACTATTGCTCAATCCTCCTTTAACTACTGCCTTTTTATGCTTTTCAAAGACGAAGAAGTTATCCTTATAATTATAGCTGGTACAGCGTTACTGCTGTTGCTTGGTTTTTTTATGGTCGGTTTTTTATTGATGTTTCAAAAAAAGCAAAATAAAAATGCCATGGAAAAGGCCGAGTTGAAATCGTCATTTAAGCAGGAATTGCTAAAAACCCGAATAGAGATACAGGAGGAAACCCTGAACTATGTTAGTCGCGAGATGCATGATAACATTACACAGGTACTATCATTTGTAAAACTCAATATGGGCCTGCTGGCCAACAAGCTCGGCGGCGAGGAAAAAGTAAAGTTGAACGACAGTCGCGAACTTATAGCGCAAACCATCACAGATTTACGTAACCTTTCAAAAAGTTTAAGCTTTGAACATATCAACTCCTTAGGCCTGGTAAAAACGTTGGAACTGGAAGCGATAAGGGTAAACAAAAGCGGCCTTATTAATATGGACTTAAACGTTGAGGGCGAAATTTATGCCCTTGGCGAGCAGCGCGAACTGGTATTGTTCAGGATATTCCAGGAGGCGCTTAATAACGCGTTGAAACATGCGGATGCAGCAAACATTAAAATCGGTTTGTATTATAATGCACAAATGTTTAATTTGACCATCGAAGATGATGGCGCAGGTTTCCAACCCGAATTGCTGACCGACAAGAGCGGATCGGGATTGCGTAACATGAAAAATAGGGCGGGGTTGATTGGGGCAGAGGCTGTTATAACCAGTTCGCTCAAACAAGGCTGTACTATTAAGTTATCACTTAATCCCCTGGTTGAAGAAAATTATGCTAACGAAACCCATTCAAATAGCCCTGGTAGATGATCATCGCCTTTTCAGGAGTGGCATTGCAGCGCTCATTGATAGCTTTGGCGGCTATAATATACTATTTGAAGCCGCGCACGGGCAGGAATTAATACGAAGTATCGATTCTGGCCTTGTTCCCGATATTATTTTGCTTGATATTAATATGCCTGTGATGGATGGTATATCCACCGCACAATGGCTTCGCAAATACCATCCATCTATCCGCATCATTATCCTGTCTATGTTTGAAGATGCCGAGAAGGTATTATTAATGGTAAGGGCTGGCGTAAAAGGATATTTGCTGAAGGATGCCGAGCCGGACGAGTTTGAACGTGCGCTGATCAAAGTAAGCGAAGGCGACCTGTTTTACCCGGATTTTGTTACCCGCCACCTGTTAAATAATTTCAATATTGATAAGGAAGCCCAGGTGCAGCTAAACCCCCGCGAAATTGAGTTTCTACGCCTTACAAGCACCGAACTTACCTACAAGGAGATTGCCGATACCATGAATATCAGCGTGCGTACGGTTGATAGTTTCCGCGATCATCTGTTTGAAAAACTACAGATAAAAAGCCGGGTGGGGCTGGTTTTATATAGCATTAAAAACAAGCTGATAGATTTGTAATTTGCTAATTAATTTAGCAAATTTGCCCTATGGCGCATGAGGACAACCCCGTTTTTTTTAAGGGCAGAGGGGCACAGGTTAACACCCACAACAAATTTTTGAAAAGCAAATATGTGGCCGACCATATGGAAGGGCTTGACGAGCCCATGCTTGAAAACAGCGCCACGCAACTTTTTGAAGAAACGCCCAAAAAGATTGTAAGCGAATCAAATAGCCCCGATTTAAGCCACATGTACTCTATAAACCCCTACCAGGGTTGCGAGCATGGTTGTATTTACTGCTATGCCCGCAACACGCATGAGTACTATGGCTTTAGCGCCGGCCTTGATTTTGAACGCAAGATTATCGTAAAGCGCAATGCCCCGGAGTTGCTCGAGCAATATTTTAATAAAAAGAATTATAAACCGGTATGCATCCTGCTATCGGGCAATACCGATTGTTATCAGCCCATTGAACGCGATTTGCAAATTACCCGGCGGTTGCTGGAGGTTTTCCTGAAATATAAGAATCCGGTAGCGATCATCACCAAAAACAACCTGGTACTGCGCGACCTGGATATTTTGACCGAGTTGGCCGCCATGAACCTGGTACATGTTAACGTATCAATTACTTCGCTTGACGAACAACTTCGCCAAAAACTGGAACCAAGAACGGTTACCGCGACCGGCAGGTTGGCTGTTGTTCAAAAGCTATCAGAAAAAGGCATTCCGGTACGGGTAATGGCGGCGCCTATTATTCCGGGCCTTAACAGCAACGAAGTGCCTAACATTATCAAGGCTGCAGCCGATAGGGGCGCTTTGGCTGCCGGATTTACCATAGTGCGCCTTAACGGGAGTATTGCCGAATTATTTAGCGACTGGATCTATAAAGCTTTCCCCAATCGTGCCGAAAAGGTGTTGAACATGATTCGCTCCTGCCACGACGGCAACCTGAATGATAGCGACTTTGGCAGGCGCATGAGCGGCGAGGGAAAGGTAGCCGAATCTATCCACCAGATGTTCAGGATGGCCTGTAACCGCTTTTTGGATGGCCGGGAGATGCCGGAGTATGACTATAGCTTATTTGTGCCGAGGAAGGGCAAACAGACGAGTATGTTTTAAGCTATTTTGCATCTTTTTTAAGCATGTAAAAGTCAATGATACATCCTATCCCCACACCAGCCACATAACACAACAAATCGCTCCATAAAAAGCCTGCGCCTAAAACAAGCCTGCCAAACAGGGTATGCCTCAAATCATTTATCCAGGGCGCTTTGTAGAGCTGGCTAAACTCTATCGCGAAGCAAAACAATAAACTTGCAGTGGCTACGAATTTTATAGGCTTATTGATAAGCAGGAAGCTCACTATAAAATAAACCATCAGCGCCCAAAGGATATCGCCAATAAACAGCGGGATGCTTTTAAAATGCCGGGAAAGCAGGCCTGTAATTATGGTAACTATAATGAGTATAAAATAAAGCAGCCTTGATCTTCTCATAAAAACTCAGTCAACAAAAAAAGGCACCCTGAAGATGCCTTTTATATTAATTTTATAAGTGGTTTGCTTATACAGTTTCGGCTTCTAAGGCCATCTGCTCATCAACCAGGATACGTCCGCAATGCTCGCAAACGATGATCTTTTTGCGTTGACGGATATCCGACTGGCGTTGAGGCGGGATCTGGTTAAAACAGCCAGAGCATGAATCGCGCTGAATGGTTACTACTGCTAAACCATTTTTTGCATTTTGGCGCAAACGGGTATAAGCTGTAAATAAACGCTCTTCGATGTTCGGGATAGCTTTTTCTGCCTGGGCAACAAGGTCGTTCTCTTCTTTTTCAGTTTCGGCAGTAATTACACCTAACTCATCTTTTTTTGCATCCAGATCGTTCTTGCGTGCTTCCAGATCGGCAAGGGCTTTTTCGTATACCTGGGTTTTTGAAGTTATCTCGAAACCATACTCCCTTATCTTCTTCTCACTTACCTGTATATCTAATCCTTGTATCTCAATTTCTTTTGATATGGCATCATACTCGCGGTTGTTCTTAACTTCGTTAAGTTGCGCTTCGTATTTTTTGATGTTGGCCTGAGCATCTTTGATCAGGTTTTTGCGGGTTACAATCTCATCCTCTACATCATCCAGCTCATATTTGATTTTCTGTATGCGGGTTTCAAGGCCTGCAACATCATCTTCCAGATCGGCAACTTCCATTGGCAGTTCGCCACGTACCTGGCGTATTCTGTCAATTTTGGTGTGGATGGTTTGGAGTTCGTATAAAGCTTTAAGCTTCTGTTCTACGGTTTGTTCCATTAAATAAAATATTTGACGGGGTTTGTATTTACTTCTGTTAAACGGACGGCAAAGATAGGGAATTTTTTTCTAATTATTTCATACAATAATTGCACCGTAAATTGTTCACTCTCAAAGTGTCCGATATCGGCAATCACTATCTTTCCTTCGGCATCAAAAAACTCGTGATACTTGTAGTCGGAGGTGATGAAAATGTCGGCTCCGGCGGCTATGGCATGCTTCAGTAAAAAGCCTCCCGAGCCTCCGCAAACAGCCACTTTTTTGATGGGTTTGTGGGTAAAAGCGGTATGCCTTATCACATGCGTGCGCATCTTATCTTTTACATGAAACAAAAACGATTCCTGGTTGGTGGGCACTTCCAGCTCGCCAATCATACCCGAACCTACCTCTTGGTTTTGGTTGGTTAAACTGTACAGGTCATAAGCCACCTCTTCGTAGGGGTGGGCCAGTATCAGCGCCATGATTATTTTACTTTCCAGGTTGGCGGGGTAAACGGTTTGAATACAAACTTCGCTTTCGCGGTGACGCCTGCCTGGCTCGCCTACATGGGGTATGGTGAGTTCGTTTCCTTTAAAAGTGCCTGTTCCCTCGGCATTAAAGCTAACTTCGCTGTAATTGCCAATATTACCTGCCCCGGCTGCAAACAAGGCTTCGCGCACGGCATCGGCATGGCTGTGGGGTACAAAGGTAACCAGCTTTTTGATCAGGTTATGTTTGGGCAGCAGTATACGGCAGTTTTTAAGGCCAAGGGTATCGCATATGCGGCTGTTAACCCCATGCATTACATTATCAAGGTTGGTATGAATGGCGTACAGGGCTATGCCCTTGCGTATGGCTTTTTCAACCACGCGCTCCACATATGTTTTGCTGTTAAATTTCTTTAATCCCCTGAAAACTATGGGGTGATGGGATATAATTAGCTGGCAACCTGTGGCAATAGCTTCGTCAACAACCGCTTCGGTACAATCTAAAGATAGCAGCGCCTGGGATATTTCCTGGTCGGGGTGGCCTACAATAAGGCCTGTATTATCATAATCTTCCTGGTAAACAAGCGGCGCAAGGCTTTCAAGGTAAGCAGTAAGTGCGGATAGTTTCATGAGCAAATATAGAAATAAGTATGGCCTTGGTTTAAGGCGTCATTAACGCCATCCGGTGACTATCATAAGCCATCTCTTTATTATACTTTAATACAAGCGATTTATTGTTCACCAAATCAACAATTGTACCTATGAGGCAAAAGCCACCGGTAAAAAGGTAAAGTAAACCCATTCCTATTTGCCCCAAAGCAAAACGCTGCACGCCTGCAACCACAATAAAACCCAGCAGGGTAAATATGAGTATTTCCTGTGCCGATTTCCTTTTGCTGCCATAAACCATATAAAAATAGTCGGTTTGGCTTTCGTTAAGGTTTGCTGTAGCTTGCTGTAAAAAGGCCATCTCTTCGGGAGTCATATCCGTAAAGTTCATGTAGTTGCCTTGCTTCATATTCATGTTGGGTATAGGGTTTGATGTTAGCGGTTTTTCAAATTTAATGTTTTTCCGTTAAAAACAATAGGCTGCCCCTCTAAATCTCCCCTGAAGGGGAGGCTTTTTGATTAGCATACCGCCCGTTAGCGCATCAAGACGCCGTGTTCTTTCAAAAGTTCCCCCTTTAGGGGGCGGCGGGGGCTTTTTTTTATTATTTTTGCCCTTATGAGCGAAGAAAGATCACTGAACTTTATAGAAGAAATTGTTGAAGAAGATATAGCCAACGGCAAGCACGGCGGCCGGGTATTAACCCGTTTCCCGCCCGAGCCTAATGGTTACCTGCATATTGGCCACGCCAAATCTATTTGCCTTAACTTTGGTTTGGCCCAAAAATACAACGGCAAAACCAACCTGCGTTTTGATGATACCAACCCGGTTAAAGAGGATGTGGAATACGTTGACAGCATTAAAGAAGATGTTAAATGGCTGGGCTTTAACTGGGCCGAAGAACTATACGCTTCCGACTATTTCGACCAGCTATATGAGTTTGCGGTAACGCTTATTAAAGCCAACCTGGCCTATGTTGATGATAGCACAGCCGAAGAGATAGCCCATCAAAAAGGCACCCCTACCGAGCCCGGCGTACCCAACCAGTACCGCAGCCGCTCTGTTGAGGAAAATTTGGAGCTGTTTGCCGATATGAAAGCCGGCAAATACCCCGATGGCGCTAAAGTACTGCGTGCCAAGGTTGACCTGGCTGCACCCAACATGCACCTGCGCGACCCTTTGATGTACCGCATTAAACATGCCCATCACCACCGTACCGGCGATGCCTGGTGCATATACCCCATGTATGATTTTGCCCACGGCCAATCGGATGCTATTGAGCAGATTACCCACTCTATTTGTACGCTGGAGTTTATACCCCACCGGGCATTGTACGATTGGTTTATTGAGCAGTTAAGCATCTTCCCATCTAAACAATACGAATTTGCCCGCCTTAACCTCAACTACACCGTTATGAGCAAGCGCAAGCTGCTGCAACTGGTGGTTGAGAAACATGTTGACGGCTGGGACGACCCACGCATGCCTACCATTAGCGGCCTGCGTAGGCGGGGGTATACGCCTGCCAGTATCCGCGAGTTTTGCGAACGCATCGGCGTAGCCAAACGCGAAAACATGATTGATGTTGGCCTGCTGGAGTTCTGCATCCGCGAAGACCTTAACAAAACCGCATGGCGCCGCATGGCCGTGCTCGACCCCATACAATGTATCCTGACCAACTATCCTGAGGGCGAAGTGGAGATTATGCATGGCGAAAATAACCCCGAAGCCGAAGATGGCGACGGCAGCCGCGAGTTTCCGTTTAGCCGCGAACTTTGGATTGAGCGGGAAGACTTTATGGAAGTGCCACCCAAAAAGTTCTTCCGCCTGGGTGTGGGATTGATGGTGAGGCTAAAAAATGCCTACATCATCCGTTGCGACGATTTTGTGAAGGATGCCGATGGCAACGTAACCGAAATTCATTGCAGCTACCTGCCCGAATCAAAATCGGGTAATGATACCAGCGGCATCAACGTGAAGGGCACTATTCACTGGGTGAGCGTACCACACGCCAAAACTGCCGAAGTAAGGCTGTACGACCGCCTTTTCCAGGTAGAGAACCCACAAAGCGAAGAAGGCGACTTTAAGGATTACATTAACCCAAACAGCCTGCACATTATCCCAACAGCCTATATTGAACCCGACCTGGCCAACGCCACACCCGGCACCGCCGTACAGTTCATGCGCAAAGGATATTTTACGTTAGATAAATACTCAACCGATGATAAACTGATCTTTAACAGAACGGTAACGCTGAAGGATGGGTGGGTTAAGAAGTAGCAGAAAGCCCCCCAGCCCCCTGAAGGGGGAGCTTTTGATTTGCGGCTTTAACCAAAAAGGCCATTCGCTAAAAGTGAATGGCCCTTTTTGTTGCGCTATTGTTCCCCCTTCAGGGGGTTAGGGGGCATATTTCCTATACACATTATACAGCACATTCAAATCCAGCTGGCCCATGGTGTGGCTGTCTTCAAGTTGTACAAAATGGCGTTTAAAGGCGGTTATGGCGGCGGGCAGGTTGCTGGTATCGTAGCCGATGAGGCGCAGGGCGGTTGCGTAGTCAAAGTTATCGGGGGGCAGTTCCAGCAGTTCGTCGGGCCAGTAGCCGAAACCTTTGGCGGCCAGTAGTTTCCAGGGGAACAGCGGGCCCGGATCGGGCTTGCGGGCGGGGGCAATATCCTGGTGGCCAATAAAGTTGGCCGTGGGTATGTTATAAGCTTTTTTAAGCTGGGCGAGCAGCGCCAGCAGGCTGCGTACTTGAGGGTCGGTAAAAGGCTCGTGGCCGTTGTTATCAATCTCGATACCTATCGAGCAGCTGTTCATATCGGTAATGCTGCCCCATTTGCTGATGCCGGCCTGCCAGGCGCGCAGGTAATCGTTAAGCATGTGCACCACTTTGCCATCCTTGCCCACCACGTAATGGGCGCTCACCTGCGGTTTTACCAGGGTAAAGGTTTTAATGGTTTGCGCCAGCGAATCCTGGGCCGTATAATGGATAATTACATAGTTGGGCTTGCGGGCGTTAAAGTTAACGGTGCCAATCCATTCGCTGGGAATGGGCAAGCCAAGGCTATCAACCAACATGGCAGGCTGCTCGCGCCCAAACACTTCCAGCAGCGAATCGGTTTGGTGGTTGTATACCTTGTTGGTGGCCGCATAGGGCAACACCTTGGGCGAGCAGGATGCCGCGGTTATCAGAATAGCCAGGGCCAGTATATAATAAGCGGTATTTTTCATAGGCGCGTGTTAAGCTTAAAGCTAAAGTAAGCAATTAACGCACCGAAGCCGAAAATGTGTCGGTAAAATGTTTGGGGGGGGATGCCCGGGCTCCCTAATTCCCTCCCCGCGGGCTACTGTGTGTACACATCTTTAAAACAAAAGAAAATGTCATTTCGAACGAGGTACGAGGAGAAATCCTATACGACATGCATTCAACCATGCAAATTTGCAAGCATGTCGCAGAAGATTTCTCCTCACCCCTCCTCTCAAATCCACCTCTGATTCGTTCGAAATGACATTTTTCTATTTATTGATAAGTTTCCAAAAGACGTGTACACACAGTAGCCCCGCGGGAGGGGTGTGCCGGAAAACGAGCGCAAAGGCAGGGAGGGGTTTCTGCAAGCGACTATACGCCATGTTAATAAACGCGAAAGCCCCTACCTCGACGGCATCGGTAACCCCGCAAATCATTTCCCCTTTTGAATTAAAATCCGTCCGTCCGCAAGGGATGCCACCACTTACACGGACATGCGCAGGCACTCAACTTATGCGCCTGTATGCCATTTTTCAGTTTAAAAGTTACCTGTTCCCCTTTTTTTTGTATGCAATAATGCGGCCGGTAAAGTCGGCTATTTTTTGCTGGCCTTTTTGCAGGGCTTCAAGGGGGTCGCGCAGGTCAATGTTAAACAGCAGCTTTTCGTACTCAATATATTCGTTTTTGTCTTTTTCAATAAACTCCTCGGGGGTGTACCACACTTTGGCCACACGGTCAAAAATCCAAAGGCGCATGGTTTTGGCATGTTGGGCAAACTCATGGTAGTTTTTACGCATTTGCGGGTCTTGTAGCTTTTTACGCTCTTCCAGGGCGGCGCGGTCGCGCTGGCGCTGGTAATTTTCCTGCTTTTGGTTATAACTATTATCGTGTGCCATATTGCAAAATTGCTAAAAATATTAGTATATTTGTAGTGTGTGTTGGTAAATAATGCACCACCTTTTTTTGCCCCAATCTTCGGGCTTAGTACGCAGGCATGGCCGGTACGCCAAAATCAAACAACAAGCAACAAACAATTAAATTTTTATACACATGAGCACACTTAAATTAGCCCACATGGGCGTAAGCAGTTTAAACGGTATAGGTACCGAAATTAACTTTGGCTGCGACGACTACCTGTTAGATTACGACTTTATTGTAGTAAGCGCCGCCGAAATACACGAAAGCGCCGGTTTTTTACTGGAAGACATGGATGCCGACCCTAACCGCGCGCTGGCCTTTTTAACCAAACGGCAGCAGGATTTAAAAGATTTTTACCACTACGGCGGCACGCTGGTGTTACTGCTTGATGAAGAGCCCATTTGCCAGCCCATGGAGTACATACCCGAGTTTGGTTACGGCAAACTGATAGATGTGCTAAGCACCCGCCCGGCAAAAATTAACTATGTAATACAACACGGTACCAACGTGCAGCACCACCCCATAGCCAGCCCCCTTGCCCATACGGTAGACGTTTATTTTAAGGCCATCCTGAACCATAGCGGCGCCAATACCCTGCTGCGCACCCAACGCACCAAACAGCCCGTAAGCTACCATTGCCGGGTAGATAAAGGCTTCTTTTTAACCCTGCCCGACATTGCTTTTAAAAACCCCGACAACCCCGACGCCCCCGCCGAAGTACTGGCGCAAATCATCAGCATTTGCCAAACCCTTAAACAACCCCAATTGCAATTAGCATAAACAGCAAAGGCCGCGGTTAATGCGGCCTTTTTACGTTATAAGGTGTCCGTCCGTCCGGTTGTGTTGGTGTGTGGTTGGGTGGGCGGACAGAGTTTTAATGGGTGTCTATCTCCATTATGTCATTGCGAGTGATAAAATCCGGATGTTAAATAAGGAATGACGTATATCGCCTGTCGGCGAGTCAACTCACCCCGACGACCCCGATAACTATCGGGGCGTCTGCCCCTCTCTCCAACTGCGTCGCATAGAGGGGCGCAAAACAAAAATTGGGCTTCACCCTCTTTGCGGCGTAAGCCGGAGAGAGGGTCGGCCAGCGAAGCGTAGCCGGGGTGAGTCGTAGCCAGCGTTCAAAGCCAATGTTTGTATAAAACCGAATATGTTATGGGTTATGCATGGCGTATACTTAGCATGAGTAACCACATTCTTTAGCGCAGGTCTTGTGCCGGGGCAGGTGCAGTAGCTGACCTGTGTTCTCGATTTGAATGGCTTCCTCAAATCACAAGTGATCTTCCCGCATGCAGCCGCACAACACTTGCGCCAAGGGGGGGGGTAATGGGTGCCTATCTCCATTATGTCATTGCGGGTGATAAAATCCGGATGTTAAATAAGGAATGACGTATATCGCGTGTCGGCGAGTCGACTCAACCCGACGACCCCGATAACTATCGGGGCGTCTGCCGCTCTCTCCGACTGCGTCGCATAGAGGGGCGAAAAAATAAATAATGAGCTGCACCCTCTTTGCGGCGTAAGCCGGAGAGAGGGTCGGCCAGCGAAGCGTAGCCGGGGTGAGTCGTAGCCAGCGTTCAAAGCCAATGTTTGTATAAAACCGAATATGTTATGGGTTATGCATGGCGTATACTTAGCATGAGTAACCACATTCTTTAGCGCAGGTCTTGTGCCGGGGCAGGTGCAGTAGCTGACCTGTGTTCTCGATTTGAATGGCTTCCTAAAATCACAAGTGATCTTCCCGCATGCAGCCGCACAACACTTGCGCCAAGGGGGGGGTTGGACTGTGGTAGCGGGAGGTACAATTATTATAGTTACCGCGGATTGAAATAAGATGTCAATAAATGGACTTTATATGTTTCTACCACTCACTTCAGCAATGAACATGGTAATAATTATTAATAATATATTATCATTGTAATAACAACCTAATTAAAAATGAGTGCGATCAAACTTTTTTATTMTTATTCACAAAAAGATGAATCTTACAGAGATGACTTAGAAAAAGCTCTTGCAATGCTCAAGCGATTTGATGATTTGCAAGAATGGCATTTTAGGAAAATACTGCCGGGACAAGAAATAGATAGTGAAATCGATAAAGAGTTAGAAAATTCAGACATAATTTTGTTATTAGTTAGTATAGATTTCCTTGCTTCAAGTTATTGTTACGATATAGAAGTAAAAAAAGCTATGGAAATGCATGATAATGGGCAAGCGGTTGTTATACCCGTTATTTTAAGAGAGTGTGATTGGAAACATGTAAGTAGTCCATTCAAAAAATTAGAGGGTCTTCCGAAAAATGGAAAACCAATAAAACAATGGGAAGACGTTGACGCCGCTTTTAATGATATAACGCAACGACTTAAAGCAACAATTCAAGATATTAAACAGAGGAGGAAAAAATTAGAAAATCAACATATCGATATTGTTCCTACTTCGGTCAGTAATAATAGTAATGAAACTGAGGGTATAAAAATTCTAACAGAAGCAGTCAGGCTGATAAGTGAGGAGGTGACAAAACTTGACCATACAAGCTCAAAAGAAGAAATTGTGCAGGTTCAGAATCTAAGGAATAAAATCTTTGAAGAAATTTTTGGCAGTTTAGATAACAAACTTCAAAACATTCCATCTTTAAAAAATAATTTAGCCTCTATATTATTTGAGAAGGTTTACGCATCAGAAAAATTGGACTCTATTACTATTCAAGATATACAGAAAATTCGAGATAGAAAAGTTGCCCATCCTTGGTATGAAAGAAAAGTCATTGTTAATTCTATAACGTTATCTMTATTAAATTTTAGAACATTTGACCCGAAAAAAGTTAATTTATTAATTGATTTTTTAACGGATTTTGAAGATGACGTTTGGGAAAGCGCTTTAGTAGGTATAGTACTATCATTAACATATCATCAAAACAAATGGAGTAGGTTTAATGATTTAAAAATTCGCTTGCAAACATTACAAGAAATAGATAGCGTTCAAAGTAGCTTGGGAAACATAGAACTTATTTTAAGAAACAAACTTTATTCTAAAAGTCTAATTGACGCAGAAATGTTTAAAACGTCGTTTTTTGACAATCCATTAAATTGTTTTATGCCGTTTTATGAGGGAAATCAAGTACTCGAGGATGCAATTCAAAATAGCGAATCTCAATTAGATTTGGATGAGTTCGTAAATTATTTGAATCTCTTTCCTTTTTTGGATTCACATAAATATGCATTAAGTATAGGTTTGTCGAACAACACAGTAGAAAAAAGGGACCTGAAAAATAATGAGAAAAAAATCATGGTGGATTATTTGTCGATATCTACAAATTTAAAACCGTTTCAAAATTTGATTTGTGAATACTATAATTTTTTCAGCTATTATCCGCAAGCAAAAATCTCCGACCTTTTTTCGAATCAATTAACAATCACTCGGTCAAAACTTAAGGGGATCATTTTAAATAAGATTAATGAGTTAGAATTAGGTGCAAGTTTGCACATGGAAGAAAAAGAGTTCAGAGAAGCCATAACTGAGCTAAGTCAATTGCTTAAAATAGAACCAGGAAACAAGTGGGCTAACTCTCACATTGCGATTTGTTACGTAAATTTAAAAACGCCCGATTATTATTCAGCGATTGAGCATTTAAAAACCAACATCCAAACTGGAACAGTAGAATCTAGTGATATCATCAATTTAATTAAGTGTTATTTTAGTTTAAAGAAATTTGAAAATGCCCTCGAACAAATCGAGATTGCTAAAGAGAAATTCCCAAAAAAGAAGGCGGTGGCGTTATTAGAATGCCGGTATTATCAAAAAATGAATAACCATAATAAAGTTATTGAGATTCTTCAGCCTTGGTTAAGTAGCCACGGAAAGGATTTCAATATATTATCAGTATTGGGAGACGCTTTTACCAACTTAAATAAGTTTGATGATGCCGTAATTTATATGAAAAGAGCATTGGAAGTTGCTTCACCTGATGAAATGGAAGGCGCTCTAGTCGCGCTTACTGAAAACTGTTCTTTGAAAAAGGACTTTCAGGAGGCATTGAGGTATGGCCAAGAACTTCAAAAATTGAAACCGAAAGATATAATTACCAAGGTTGTTTTGGGAAGACTCTATTTGGTAAGTCACATTGATCACGAGTTAGCAAGAAAGAATCTCGAATTAGCTGTAGTAAAAGAAAATACACCTACAACTTATGGTAATTTGGGGCATTTAGAATTATTTGACGGTAATATTAACAAAGCTATCGAATATTACAAAAAATGTATTGCGGGGTTTTCAGATATCGACGAATTTATGATAAGAATTGATAGGGATATGGATTTTATTTTATCATATGGCATATCAAAAGAAATATATGACAAAATTATTTTGGAAGTAATCAACGATTTTAAAGATAATGCCAAAAATGTTAAATAGTTCTAATTCGTGCAGTTATTAAACGCTTCATTCGTCTTTACGAGGATTAATTACAATTCTTAGCCCACATTAAAGAATATTTGTATCGATTTTAAAAAAATACCCACCCCCCCCCGTCCGTCCGCTCCCCCATCCCCACCATCCCCCGGACACTTCCGGACAAAACCATCTTTTTTAAAGAATATTCTTTATTTTAAAGAATTATTTGTATTATTGTGGTGAATATAAATCTCCACGGGTGAGTCAGCCCGAAAGCTCTTAAAACATCGTCTGTCCGCTTTTGTCCGCAACTGTACCAGGACACCCAGCCGGACGGACACCCAAACAACCATCGCCCTACAGGCCGTATCCCCGATGAGGGGGTAGCCAAAGCCCTTTACTTAAATAATAGGCTAAAGGAGAAGTATTTTAAAAAAATCCCGGTCGGGATTTTTGGTTGATTGGGTGAGTGGTGAAATGATAGTGAAAAATAAAAAACTGTCCTTCGTACCTATCTATGTTTTCTTTTCGAGGTGCGTCGGCCTGTCACCCTGAGTCAGTCGAAGGGGCGCGCGGAGAGGCCTTTGCCCGCTATGCTTCGACAGGCTCAGCATGACAGCCCATTTTATGATGTCGTTCCCCTTCAGCATCCGCGAATTTTATACCTCAGGATGACAAGCAGGGACTACAGGCAAATTACCCCGCCAACCACCAATGAACTAATGAACCAGTGAACCAATGAACAAAAAAATGAACTAAAAAATGAACCACGAACTAATGAACAACCAAAACAGTATGCAAATTAACGCGGCCTTGCTGGCGCAGGAGAGTTTGCAGCAATTGCAACAGCAGCAATTGCCCGAGAATAACGACGATGTATTAATGGTGCGCCGTGTAAACCATTGGATGGAGCAGGCCAGCAGCAGGCCGGTGCCTTTAATGCTTTTCGGCAAATTTTGGCACCAGGGCGAGGTGTGCATTTTATTTGCCGATAGCAACCTGGGCAAAAGCATTGTAGCCGTACAAATTGCCGATGGCATAAGCCGGGGTACCGGCGATACGCCTTTTGAGGTAGAGGCAGCTGCCCAACCCGTTTTATACTGCGATTTTGAGCTTACAGATAAGCAGTTTGAAGCCCGCTACAGTGCCGATTATGCCGAGCATTACCAGTTTAACAGCAACTTTTACCGGGCCGAGCTTAACCCAGATATTGATTTGCCCGAGGGTTTTGAGGATTTTGACAGTTACCTCATTTACTCTTTAGAACGGTCGGTACTGCAAACGGGGGCAAGGGTTTTAATTATTGATAACCTTACCTACCTGCGCAGCGAAACCGAAAAAGCGCAGGATGCATCGCCACTGATGAAGCAATTGAAAAGCCTTAAAAACAAGTACGACCTGAGCATACTGGTACTTGCCCACACCCCCAAACGCGACCTTACCCAAGCCATTACCCGCAACGATTTGCAGGGCAGTAAAATGCTCATGAACTTTTGCGACAGTGCCTTTACCATTGGCGAAAGCAAAGCCGACGTTAACCTGCGCTACCTGAAACAAATTAAACAGCGCAATACCGAGCAGGTTTATGGCGAGGCCAACGTTTGCCTGTGCCAGATAACCAAGCCCCACAACTTTTTACAGTACGAGTTTGTAGCCTACGGCAAAGAGTGGGAGCAGCTTACCAAACCCAACGATGGCAAACAAAATAGGCTTGCCGAACTGGCGTTAAGCTACAAAGAACAGGGCTATAGCTTACGCGATATTGGCAAAGAGATGGGCATATCGCACCAAAAGGCAGATAGGCTGCTGAAGATAGCGCAGGGGAAATAGAGTCAGGAATCAAGACAAAAAAGCACAAGCTACTGCTAATCGATTGTTCTGTCCGTCCGCACCGGGGTGTGAGACACTCCCGGACGGACGGACAGAACACTTAGCGTTAACAATCAAGAACCAAGAGTCTCGAATCAAGACAAAAACACCATCGGGAATTTACCCTGCAAAAAACTATGTCATTGCGAGCGCAGCGCGGCAACCCAGTGGCCCTGCATGGCCGCCTTGCATGGCCACGGGATTGCTTCGTACCTTATAATGACATAATTGTAAGTTATTGATTATCAGAGTTGTTTTTTTTAATGTAGAGACGCAATACTTTGCGTCTCCCCCCCAGGACATTCAAAATTTACAGGCTCAATTTGCATGTGTGATTTGCATGCGGGAGACGCAAAATGTTGCGTCTCCCCCCCCAGGACATTCAAAATTTACAGGCTCAATTTGCATGTGTGATTTGCATGCGGGAGACGCAAAATGTTGCGTCTCTACAAAATCCCCGTTTACAATTATGTCATTACTGTTTTTTCAAGCATAGGCTGGTGGATACTCGCAATGACAAATTGGGCTATGAACCCCATTTACCCGCCCTTCCACCAATGAACTAATGAACCAGTGAACCAATGAACCAACCAATGAAATACCAATTACAACCTTACGCGGGCACGCAATCGCGCTACCGTTGCCCCGGCTGCAATCATCACACTAAAAGCTTTGTGCGCTATATTGATACCCAAACAGGCCAGCAACTACCCCCGCACATAGGCCGCTGCGGCCGGGTTGATAAATGCGGGTATCACGTTAAGCCGGGTGGGCAGTTTGCGGAGAATCAGTTTGCAGCAGGCAGCGGGCAGTTTGCAGGCAGTTCAAAAAAAAGCTTAGGCCAACTGCCAGCTGCTAACCGGAAACTGCAAACTGAAGCCGACTACTTCATTAACCCCGATTATGTACGCCTAACCCTTACCGCTTATAAGCAAAACAACTTTGTGCAGTACCTTATAATTCGCCTTGGCAGGGAAACCACCCAGCAGCTGATAAAGCGTTATCACATTGGCACACATGGGCACTGGCCGGGTGCTACGGTATTTTGGCAGTACGATAAGGATAACTGGGTACGCACCGGCAAAATAATGCTGTACAATGCCGATACAGGCAAGCGGGTTAAAACGCCATTTAACCACATTACCTGGGCGCACACGGTAATTGCCAAACAACTGCAAGCACTTGGCCAGCCCGAATATTTTGAACTGAAGCAATGCTTTTTTGGCGAACATTTGCTTGCAGCCAACCCCGGTATGCCGGTTGCCATTGTAGAGAGTGAGAAAACCGCCATTATAGCCAGCGCCCTTATGCCGCAGTTTATTTGGCTGGCCAGTGGCAGCCTGGAGGGCTTAAGCGTTGCCAAATGCGCTGTATTACAGGGCCGTAGCGTAATGCTTTTTCCGGATGTTAACGCTTATGCCAAATGGACGGCAAAAGCCGTACAGCTGCAAAAAGCCATTACTGGTACGCTTTTCTCGGTATCAAACGTGTTAGAAAACATGGCCACCGCCCATGACCGCCAAAACGGGGTAGATATTGGTGATGTAATAGGCTGGTAGCCGTCCGCCGGGGTGTGGTACCTCTGTGCGGACGGACGCTTTTAGGGGGTAAGCTGCAATCAGCGGTTTTTAATTTGATACTGTTATTTGTTTTACGTGGCGGTTTCGCGTTAGGGATTGAAATGGATACCGGCCTGTGAATAAGGCCTTGCAGGCGTATGAATGGAAAGCCCGGCGACGCTTCTACCAGCGGCGAACGCTCTTTTAGTAGTAAGTAGTTAGTATCAAGTATTAAGATTTTTGGGGGAGGGGATTGCTATTGCATTGTTGGGATAGATTCAGGATGATAGTTGTTTTACTTTCGAGGTGCGTAGGCCTGTCACCCTGAGCCTGTCGAAGGGTCGTGCGGAGAGGCCTTTGCCCGCTATGGTTCGACAGGCTCACCATGACAGCCCTTTTTACGAGGTCATTCGCGAAACTTTTACAATTCAGGATGACTGTTGTTTTTACTTTCGAAGTGCGTAGGCCTGTCACCCTGAGCCTGTCGAAGGGTCGCGCGGAGAGGCCTTTGCCCGCTATGGTTCGACAGGCTCACCATGACAGCCCTTTTTTTGAAAGGTTATTGTACTTTCAAATATGATGATCCCCCCCTCGTTAAAACAACTCCACCAGCCGCTCCAGGGCCATCCCCCGCGATCCTTTGATGAGGATGGTTGAATGGGTGATGGGGCTGGCCTTTAACGCAGCAATGGCATCTTCGGCAGTGGCGTAAAATGTTGCTGCTGACTGCTGACTTTGGACTAATGACTGCTGACTTAAAAAATCTTTCCCGATAAAAATGCGTTCGTCAACCGGGGTGTCCAGCGCCTTTTGGATCACGGAGGCATGCTCGGCCGCCGACTCGGGGCCCATCTCGAACATGTCGCCCAGGATGAGTACTTTGCGTGGGGCCTGCAGTTTGCCAATGTTTTCGATGGCTACAAACATGCTGCTGGGGTTGGCGTTGTAGTAATCGCAAATAAGGGTATTGCTTTCCGTTTTCACAATTTGCGACCGGTTGTTTTTAGGCAGATAGCCCTCGATACCGGCGTTTATTTGCGCGGCAGGGATATTAAAATAGCTGCCTATGGCAATGGCCGCCAAAATATTATGCAGGTTGTAGGCACCGGTGAGCTGGGTTTTAATAAACTGTTTTTTCTCATGGTGTTTAGCCCAGTATAACGAAAGGTACGGAGAATTCTCTGTCAACTGACCGTGTACGTAATTAATGACCGGATCGGTGCCGTAGTCATAGGCTCCTAAACCACGATCGAGTTGCATTTTTATCAAATCAGAACTATCTGTATTTATAAAAAGAATGCCATTGGTTTTTTTTAAATAATCATACAACTCCCCTTTGCCTTTCTTCACGCCCTCAACCCCGCCAAAGCCTTCCAGGTGCGCTTTGCCTACGTTGGTTATTAAACCGTGCGATGGCTGGGCGATGGTACAAAGCAGTTCGATTTCTTTTTGGTGATTGGCCCCCATTTCGATAACGGCCATCTGGTGGCTGGCATCGATGGTTAAAATGCTGAGGGGTACGCCTATATGGTTGTTTAAATTGCCCTGGGTGGCCTGGGTTTTAAAGTGTTGGGATAGTACAGCGTTGATAAGCTCTTTAGTGGTGGTTTTACCGTTGGTGCCAGTAAGGCCAATAACGGGGATGCTTAACTGGCCGCGGTGGTGGCGGGCCAGATCCTGCAGGGCGGTAAGCACATCGGCCACCAGCAAATACTCGTCGCCCAGTTGGTACGCGGGGTTATCAATTACGGCGTAGGCTGCGCCTGCCGCAATGGCCTGTTGGGCAAAGGTATTGGCATCAAATTTATCGCCTTTAAGGGCAAAAAACAGGCTGCCGGCCGCTATTTTGCGGGTATCGGTACTGATAACAGGGTGCTGCAGGTATAGCTGGTAAAGTTGCTGGGTAGTAATCATACGTGATGCGTTACGCTTTGATGGGGTAAAGGTAATAAAAAGCCCCTTTTGAATGATAGTTACGAAATGTATACGTTAATAAAGTGTTATTTCCTTATCAATAACCTGTTGTCATTTCGAACGAACCGGCAGTGGATTGCGCGGAGGAGGTAGTTTCTCCTCGTACCTCGTTCGAAATGACATTTTTTTTACCTACACATTCCCCCTGTTCATCCAGCTAATTACCGCTTTAATTTCGCCGTAACTGTAATTATCGCCGAGGATTTGTTTCAGGGGCGAGAGCATTTGGGAGCCGTAGCTTTCAACGGCATCTTTAATGGCGGGGATTTTTTGGGCGGGTACCAGGGCTTCTACCTCCAGCTGGCCCGATTGTACAAAAAAGCCGAGGTGGCTTTCGATGGTCATGGGCGAGAGGCTGCGCTCGGTGGCAATTTCGGCCACGGTTTTGCCGGTTTGGTAAAGCCGGAGCGACTCGGTACGGGTATCGTTTGTTTTGCGGGCCTTAATGGGCTGTGCCGGACGGACGGACGCTGCCTTGCGTTCTTTCTTGGGCGATTTATAGGCAATTTTTGATACGAGGCCTTTTTCTTTGGCGTAATCTTTCACGGGCTGCAGCAGCTCGCGGCCGTAGCGGGCCAGTTTTACATCGCCAAAGCCCGAGATCAGGCGCAGCTCGTCGAGGCTTTGCGGCAGATAGGTGGCCATCTCTACCAGGGTAGCATCGGATACGATGATGTAGGCCGGCACGTTTTCATGTTGGGCAATATCGTTACGTACGCGTTTAATGCGGCTTAGCAGTTCGGCTTCGTGCGGTGGCGCCTGTACGTGGGTGTGGGTTTCTTCAACGGTTTCGCTTTCAATAAACTCAACCTTTTGCAAGCCTTTGAGCACGGCGGCACTTTGGTCGGTTAGTTTTACAATGGGGTATTCGTCGCCGCCCATTTGCAGGTAGCCCATGGTAAGCAGCTCGCGAATGTAGCGCTGCCAGTCGGGCTTGCTGATATCGGCACCGATACCATAGGTTTTAAGGTGTTTATGTTCGTCGCGGATCTTCTCGGATTTCGATCCTCGTAAAAAATCAATCACATAGTTAATGCCGAAACGCTCGTTGAGCCGGGCCACGGCCGAGAGGGCTTTTTGGGCTATCAGCGTACCGTCAAAGCGTTTAAACTCGGTAAGGCACACATCGCATGAGCCGCAATTGGGCGGGAAGGCTTCGTCGAAATAGTTCATCAAGTACTGGCGGCGGCAGCTTTGCAGCTGGCAGTAGCGCACCATATCGTTCAGCTTATTCAGCATAATGCGGCTTTGGGCCTCGTTGCCCTCTATGCGTGCAAAATGCTGTAGCTTACCCGCATCACCCGGCGAATACAATAGCAATGCCTCGGATGCCAGCCCATCGCGCCCGGCACGGCCGGTTTCCTGGTAATAGCCCTCGATGTTTTTAGGAAGATCGATATGCACCACGTAGCGCACGTTTGATTTATTGATGCCCATGCCAAAGGCGATGGTTGCCACGATGATCTTCACTTCATCGCGCAAAAAGGCTTCCTGGTTGCGTACTTTGGTTTCGTTGCCGAGGCCGGCGTTGTAGGCTTCGGCAGAAAAGCCGGCGGCTTTCAGGTCGTCGGCCAAATCTTCAGTGGATTTACGGGAGAGGCAGTAGATAATGCCCGATTCGTCCTTCCGCTCGTTTAAAAAGTTAACCAGTTGCTGAAAGCTGTTTTTTTTGGGGATAACCCGGTAGGTAATATTTTCGCGGTTAAATGATGATACAAATACTTTGGGCTTGTTAAGATTGAGTTTCTCGAGGATATCCTTTTGTGTAAGCTTATCGGCAGTGGCGGTAAGGGCGATGACAGGGACATTCGGGAACTCGGTTTTCAACTGGGCCAGCATCAGGTATTCGGGGCGGAAATCGTGCCCCCATGACGAGATGCAGTGGGCTTCGTCGATAGCTATCTGTACTACATTGAGTGTTTTTAAAAACGGAACCAGTTTGTTCTCGGCACCAAACAAACGCTCGGGCGCAAGGTATAGCAGGCGGATTTGGTTGTTCCTTAATTTTTCTACCAGTTGGCGCTGCTCCTCGGGGTTTTGTGCCGAGTTTAAGAAAGCCGCCGGGATACCGCTTACGTTCAGGCTATCTACCTGGTCTTTCATCAAGGCAATAAGCGGCGATATAACGATGGTTAGCCCGTTAAGCAATACCGCGGGCAACTGGTAACATAATGATTTGCCGCCGCCGGTTGGCATTAGCGCCATTACATCCTGCCCGTTTAATATATGCTGGATAATGGCTTCCTGCTGGTGCCTGAAAGCGCTATAACCAAAATATTTTTGCAGAGCCTGGAGAGAATTCATAGATGTGCAGATATGCAAATTTCAGATGTGCAGATTGATTTTGTTTTTTCAGGGGCAAATTACAAATTATCAGGGAGATTGCTAAAATTTTTAGATTTTTTGTCTGAACCTGAATTTATCGAATTTAAGAATTACCAGAATTATGGAAGGCTGGCATTTTCAAATCTTCAAATTATCAAATTTTCAAATCGGCTTTGCCTTTGTAACAATCTGCACATCTGAAATCTGCATATCTGCACATCTGAAATCTGCATATCTGCACATTTAAAATAAATTCGCATATTTAGCTTTTACTACTATCTGTATCAATTTTATGATAAAAAAGCTACTTGTTGTTTTATTGGCTGTTGTTTCGGCAACGGTATCCTTCGCCCAAAAAATACAATCGCCGGATGAGTTCCTGGGTTATAAGCTGGGCACCCAGTTTACCCCGCACTACCGCATTGTAGAGTATTTTAAATATGTTGCCCAGGCTTCAAAAAATGTGAAGCTGCAGCAATTTGGCAGTACTAACGAGGGCAGGCCCTTGCTGGCCATGTTTATTGCATCGGATGAAAATATTGGCAGGTTGGAGGAGATCCGCCATAATAACCTGCGGGTAGCCGGAGTAGAAAGCGGACCTGCTATTGCCAATGTACCCGTAATTACCTGGTTAAGCTATAACGTGCATGGTAACGAGCCGGCATCGAGCGAAGCCGCCATGTGGACTTTGTATGATTTGGTCGACCCATCAAACGCCCAAACCCAGGCCTGGCTTAAAAACACGCTGGTGGTTATTGACCCTTGCCTAAACCCGGACGGACGCGACAGGTATGTTAATTTTTATAACTCGGTACACGGCATTGGCCCCGAGGCCTACCCAACATCGCGCGAGCATGCCGAACCATGGCCGGGCGGCAGGGTAAACCATTATTACTTTGACCTTAACCGCGATTGGGCATGGCAGCAGCAAAAAGAAACCCAGGCCCGGGTTGGCTTGTTTAACCAGTGGCTGCCGCAAATACACGTAGATTACCACGAACAGGGTTACAACGCCCCATACTACTTTGCCCCTGCTGCAGAGCCCTACCATAAGGACCTTACCCAATGGCAGCGCGACGCGCAGGTGATGATTGGTAAAAACAACGCCAAATACTTTGACCAAAACGGCTGGATGTACTTTACCAAGTACGAATTTGATTTGCTTTACCCATCTTATGGCGATACCTATCCTTTATACAATGGATCGATAGGGATGACTTATGAGCAGGGCGGGATAAGCGGAGGCCTGGCGGTTACCACACGCAGCGGCGATACGCTTACGTTGGTACAGCGGGTGGCGCACCACCACTCCACCAGTTTAAGCACGGTGGAAACGGCATCGGCCAATGCGCAAAAATTTAAGGATGAGTTTAAAAAGTTTTATGATAACAGCCGGGCCAACCCGCCGGGCGAGTACAAAACCTATGTTATTAAAAACGATAACAACAATAAAATAAACGCCATGGCCAAACTGCTTGCCCGCAACGGTATTCAGTATGGTTTTGGTTTGGCCAATAAATCGGTAACTGGGTATGATTATATTAATGGTAAAACCGAAGCTTACGCTGTAGGGCCTAATGACCTGGTGGTAAACGCGTATCAGCCCAAAGCGGTATTGCTGCATGTACTGCTGGAGCCAAAAACTATTATCCCCGATTCAAATACGTATGATATTACGGCGTGGTCGCTCCCGTACGCATTTGGGTTGAAGGCTTATGGGGTAAAAGAGTCATTAAAACCGGCAAGTGCCGAGTGGAGTATTACCGCGCCCAAGCCGCTGGTGAATACCCATGCTTATGCCTATGTATCATCATGGTCTTCGGTGGCGGATGTAAAATTCCTGGCGGCTTTATTTAAAAAGAAAATAAAAGTGCGCTACGCCGAAAAATCATTCGATGCTGCCGGCAAAACCTTTGCGCCGGGCTCATTATTAATAACCCGGGCGGGTAATGATCGTGCCGATTTTGACCAGGTGGTTACCCAAACCGCTGCCGAACTTAACCAGGAGGTTACACCGCTTTCGTCGGGCTTTGTGGATAAAGGATCGGACCTGGGGTCAGATGCCGTTAAATACATCCGCCAGCCTAAAGTAATGCTGGTTGCCGGCGATGGCGTAAACTCCGAAGCCATGGGCGAGGTATGGCACCTGTTTGAAGCCCAACTGGGCTACCCTATTACGCTGATCAGGTACCAGGATATTCCCCGCACCCGCCTGGCCGATTTTGATGTAGCTATTTTTCCGGACGGACGCTACGATGATTTTCCATCCGAGCGGCTGCAAAACTGGGTGCGCGATGGCGGCCGTTTAATTGCTATTGATAATGCCGTGGCAACACTGGTTGATAAAAAAGGCATCCTGCTGAAAAAGAAAGAAGATAAAAAGGATGATAAGGACAAAGAGAAAACCGTTAAAATTTATGGCGAGCGCGACCGTGATGCCATCCGCGAGCAAATTCCGGGTGCTATCTTCAAGCTAAACCTGGACAATACCCATCCGCTTGGTTTCGGTTTGCCAGACTATTACTACTCACTTAAACTGAACGACGATATATACGAGCTGTTTGGCGATGGCGATGGGTGGAATGTGGGCACCATTAAAAAAGACAGCTATGTATCGGGCTTTGCCGGTGCTAAAGCCAAACAGAAAATCAATAACGGCCTGTTGCTTGGTGTACAATCCCTGGGCCGTGGCTCGGTTATATATATGGCAGACGATCCACTGTTCCGCAGTTTCTGGGAAAATGGTAAACTGCTGTTTAGCAACGCCGTGTTTATGGTGGGGCAGTAAGAAACGCAGTCGAGCCCCCCAAGCCCCCTGAAGGGGGAGCTTTTTGATTGGAACGGTGGCGAAACAAGCGTCGACTACATAATCATTATATATATTAGCTAAAACGCCTGCCCGTTCAAACAGGCAGGCGTTTTAGCTAATCAAAAGCTCCCCCTTCAGGGGGCTTGGGGGGCTTGGCTAATTGTTCCCTTTCACCCTTCCCTTTTCGTCGTCGGCGCCGCTGCGGTGCTGGCGTACTTTAATGGAGTTGTTGCCAAAGTTATAAGTGAGGGTCAGCCTGCCTACTCTTGAATCGTTTCGTTGTCTTATATCAAAGTTATTGCCAAGTTCGTTGCTGCTTAAGTTATTACGGCGAATGTTAAACACATCATCGCAGGCCACCTTAACATTCAGTTTTTTATCGAAGAAGGATTTGCTGATACCTAAATCAACAGAGTAACGCGGCCTTATTTTATAAATACCATAGGTTAACTTCGATTGGTAATCGCCCATCACCTCTAAACGGGCGCCGGCAAACTTAAATGTTTGGGTTGTACGTGCCTGGTACGCCCATTGGCCATCGTTAAAGTTGAAGCCTGCAAGCGAATCGGATTTAAAGCCGAGGTAAAATGCGGTTACATTGACATTACCTTCCCACCATTTGGTAACAGTGAAGGGGGTGTTAATATTAGCATTGTAACCTGTTTGTGTTTGCAGGTTTTTATTGGTTTGAAATGTTTTTTCGCCTTCGGTTAAAATCAGCTCGGTAATAGCATCGGTGGTGCGGCTGTAGCCAAGGCTAACATTAACGGTTTTATTGTAGGTATAGTTAAACTCGAAGTTTTGGGTGTACTGCGGGTTAAGGAAGGCATTACCTTTTTGAAAAGTATATGGGTCAAGATAAAATATAAAGGGGTTAAGCGCATCATAACCCGGTCTATCAATACGGCGGCTGTATGACAGGCTTACTTCGTTTTTATCATTGATGGTATGGTTGATAAACGCACTTGGGAAAAAGTTAAGGTAGCTGCGATTTACCGGCGTGCTGCCAATAAGGTTGCCGTTTGATTGTGTGTGCTCGGCACGCAAGCCCACCTGTATCGAGGTTTTTTTGAACTGTTTGTTCAGGTTAAGGTAGCCGGCCTCAATTTTCTCATCGTAAATAAAGTGATTGCTGCGGCCTTTATCGTTAATATATACGCCGCTGCTGTCAATCTGGGCCCTTAAATCATTATCAGTTTTAACGTTGCTGTATTTGGCGCCGGCTTCCAGTTTTATGGTTTTGGTAAGCGGCTTGGCATAATCAACCTTGGCAGTATATATGGTGATGGTTGATGGGCTTTGATTGCGCAATAACTGCGATGGGCGCTGTGTGCTGCCATCGGCTAAAAAATAATCGGTAGTGTATTGGGCGTTGTTGCCGTTGTTAAATTTAGAGTAGTCAAGGTCGAAGCTTAGCTCCTGGCCGCTGGTATCAATTTTAAGCCTGTCGTTAAGGTTTACAGCTATGTTTTTGTAGGCTTGCTCAAAAACCGAATTGGTGCGCAATGATGAATCGGCAACGCCATATTTGGTACCTATTATAGTAGATGTGCTGTTGTGGTTGTTTTCGGTATTTGAATAGCCGCTTACCACAAAGCCAATGGTATGCTTAGGCGTAAGGTCATAATCGGCACCAATGCGGTAATTATTATAATGATTGGCATCGGGCATAAATGATTGCTGATTAAAATAGTTGGTAACACCCTGGGCGTTACTTACCACCCTGTCAAGCATCAAATCGTGCGCGCGTTTGCTATCGCCGCGGCTAAATGTGCCAAACACATTCAGGTTGCCATCTTTGTGGTTAAGGTTAAGGCTGCTGTTATCCCTCCAATACCTGCCTTTTGCCACGCCGGCTGTAATACTGCCGTTGGTACCCGACTGGGCATTCTTTTTTAATTTAATGTTGATGATGCCCGAATTACCCGCTGCATCGTATTTGGCTGATGGGTTGGTAATAATTTCGATAGATTTAATGGTATTGCCATCAGTTGAGCGTAATAGCGTAGCCAGTTGCGCAGGGGTAAGATAAGTAAGCTTATCATTTATCATTACGGTTACACCTTGCTTGCCCTTAAGGCTGATGTTATCGTCTTTATCAACAGTTACGCCAGGGGCCCTTGCCAAAATTTCCATAGCGGTATTGCCGGCGGCAAGTACGCTGCCTTCTACATTCATTACCGTGCGGTCAATTTTGCGTTCAACAAGTGGCTTGCTGGCAGTTACGGTAACCGTTTTTAACGTGGTATTGCCGGCCTGCATATTTATAACAGGCACTTCAATAGCGCCCGAGCCTTCGGTAACGGTAAAAGGCTTGCTGATGGCTTTTGCGTAACCTACAACGGTGGCTTTTACCAGGTATTTACCGGCTGGTATTTTATCAAAAGAGTAAACGCCATTATCATTACTCAATGCCCCTTTAACTACGGTAGAGTCGGTTGCTTTTATAATGCTTACACTGGCGTAGTCAAGTGGTTTACCCTGGTCGTTTACCAACGATCCGGATACTTTAACGGCACCCGCTTTGCCGGTTTGGGCAAAGGATGCACTCCAGCTGATAGCTACAAGCAGGAGTGTGTATAATATATAGTTGATTTTAGTTTTCATTGTTGTGTTATTAAAAAGTTTGGGCAATACAATGCCGTCAAGGAAAATAGCTCCTTTTAAAATTTGTAAATAAGTTTTTAGCTGTTTTGGCGGTAGCCTTAAGTGTGTTTAGTAGTTATTTGATATAAGCTTTTTTATTCATAGTGTATGTCAGTTTAAGGCCGATGGGCGACAAGCGTCTTCGCCGGGTGCCTGATCTGTAATTATTGTGCCTTTTTATATTAAGATGCACAATAGGGTGCATTGGTTACAGAGAAATTAAACTTTTTAACACAGGGAATAAATTTTTAGCAATATCCAGCATAACAGCCTGGCCTATCGGCTGGCCCCCGTAGGGTTGGGTTTGTGCTGAAATTAAGGGAGTTAGTTTAATAGCAATGGGTTGGCTATGGGTAAACTTAACGTAATAAAAAGGAACAATAAGCCCGCTAAATAATAGCAGGCTTATGTATTTTATAATAGTTTTCATTAAGCGGCGGTAATTGCTCATTGACCTTCATTTTTTGTAGTATCTGTTTGGTCGCGGTTTTTAAGGCTATCCGCTACCGCCTGCCTTCTCAGGCTGTCAATAGTGGCTTGTGGTACGGGTGGGATATCGCAGTCGATGCCGTTTTCTTTCATGATATACCTTGCGCCCAGCGGGTTAAGCGGTTTGTTTTTTTGCTGGCAGTCATAAGGGTTAAAACCAATATTAACATCCAGTTTAGGGTCAATAATCAGTTTTGAATTCAATGGTACCTTTAGGGTAAGGTGCAAATCCTGGCCGCGCCATAAAGTACCGGCATTGCGTTCCAGGTGCCGGTCAAATTTCAGTATCGAATCTTTTTGTATAAAACGGTAGGTAATGTTCTTGGTATTGGTAAGTGCATCCTCATAATCGCGGCCACGGGCGGTAAACGATTCAACCAATACAGGTTGTTGTACATCACTTTTTTCGATATCAATGCTTACCCGGCTTGGGCCGTCCATCTCGTCGTTGCCGTTAAAGTCGTCGTCTAAAATTACCATTCCGTTAAAACGTTCTTTTATGCGCAGGCGGGTACTATCCTCGTTGCTCAGGTATTTGGCATCGTTAAGCTGCAGGTAATAGGTATTGTTTGCCGGGGCTTTAATGTTAACGGTAGTGTTTAGCCTGGCGCCCTCCCTAAAATCAACAGAGGCCCTTACGCCATAGTATACTACCGCACCAAGCGCGGCCAGCCATACACATAATAACGTTGTGCCAACTGAGCGGTTGAATGATGCGTTGCGAAACAGAAAGCCAATAATGAGTAGAATGATGGCGGTTAAAGGGATAGCCAGTAATAAAAAGCCTCCTGCTATAAACACAAGGTTTGTATTATGGTTAACTATATTGAACGGAAATATATGATAGATATCTGTTTTGCCGAACGCTAAAAACATAATAACAATCACAATAAGCGCAATAGCGAGGCCAAAACAGCCTAATAATATGCCGCCGGCTATTATTTTACCAAGCAGGCTACCGGCGCCTCTTAAAAACACACCAAGGTGGTCAAAAAAATCGCCGATGAAATCACGGGTTTTGTAAACAAAAGGCCTGGCTTCATGCTGAAAGTTGTGCAGGTTTTCTTTAACGGAGCTCAGTTCGTCCTCGAAGCTCTTTTTAAAACCTTTCAGGTCTTGTTTCTCGCCTTTCATCGCCATCCTGTCGGCACGGCTAACGGCTTTGGGTATCACCATCCACAATATAACGTATAAAAAGAAACCGCTGCCTGCCACACAAAGGAAAATAACAAAGGCCAGCCTGATCCAAACAGCCGGGATATCAAAGTAATTGGCAATGCCTGCTGCAACGCCGCTCACCAGGTGATCGTCCGGATCGCGAAATAGCCTGCGGCGTTCGGTGTTATAAGTGTAAGGATTGTTTCCGGGCGCTTTTGCATCGCTTTCGGCCGATTCAAAATCCTCAACCGAGCCCATTTGCTCAATTACAAGTTTTACGTCCTGCTCCACAATAACCTGTTTGCTTTGGCTTGCTAAAATTTCGTTAAACATCTCGGCAATACGGTTTTCAATGTCGGTTGTTATCTCCAGGCTGTCGGCCGAGGTAGAAAAATGACGTTTTACATCTGTCATGTAAAGTTTAAGTACGTCATATGCATCCTCTTCGATGTGAAAAACGATGCCATTTATGTTGATGATGATAGTTTTGTTCATGATGGGTAATAATTTCAGGTTTTTTTATTTTCTGTCTCCAATGGCCGTTTGCACAGCGTAAACTAATTCCTGCCAGGTTTTATCCAGCTGTTCCAGCACATTCCTGCCCTCGTCTGATAGTACATAATACTTTCGTGGTGGCCCTGAAATCGACTCGACCCAGTTGTAGGTGAGCAGTCCATTGTTTTTTAAACGGGTTAATAACGGGTACAGAGTACCCTCAACTACAAGCAGTTGGGCTTTCTTTAGCTCAGCAATTATGTCTGAAGCATATGTTTCGCCCTTGGCTATGATGGATAGGATGCAGTACTCCAGTATGCCCTTCCTCATTTGGGTTTGTGTGTTTTCGACGATCATAATACAAAGATATATGTTTAAGATTGTATTATGCAATACATAGTACTAGAATTATTAATATTTATTATAAAAGATGCTTTTTTTAAAAAAAAGTCATCTTTTTAAAGATTTTACTTGACTTTTTGATAACGTAACATTACTTTTAACATTAATTAACTATTAACTGATCTTATTATTAACAAAATGAAAAAACTTCTACTAGCAAGTTTGTGCTTTCTGTTGTTATGCCTAACACAGGTTTATGCGCAAAACCGTACAGTAACGGGTACGGTTACGGACAAAGGCGATGGCCTTCCGATTCCGGGGGTATCAGTAAAGGTAAAGGGAACCTCGAGCGGAACCCAAACCAATGCTTCCGGTAAATTCTCTCTTAGCGTGTCTCCGGGCGCTGTACTTACCTTCTCATTTATTGGTTACAATGCCCAGGATGTGGCAGTTGGAACAAAAAACACGGTTGATGTTGTGCTTGCAAGTGCAAACAGCCAGTTGAATGAGGTTGTAGTTACTGCGCTGGGTATCCAAAGGCAAGCTATTTCAGTAGGTTACTCTACTGCTAAAGTTTCTGGTAAAGAAATTACCCAGGCAAAACCAATCAGTGTTGTTAACGGTTTAACCGGTAAAGTATCCGGTTTGCAGGTTACTACTACCAACAACGGTTTGTTTGCCCCTACACGTGTTACATTACGTGGTAACAGGTCGTTACTTGGTAACAACCAACCTTTGTATGTTGTTGACGGAGCTATCTTCTATAGCGATATCAGCACGCTTAACCCTGAAGATATCCTTGACATTAACACCCTGAAAGGTTCAAGTGCATCTGCGGTTTACGGTTCTGATGCATCAAACGGTGTAATCGTAATTACTACCAAACATGGTACAAAAGGCACTTCTTCGTTAACTGTATCGTCAACCTATCAGATTGAAAAGGTTTCTTACATCCCAGAATACCAATCCCGTTTTGGTGCAAACGGTGGTGAGGGCGAAGTATTTGACTTTACTAAATTTGGAGATGGAAAGGGTAACTACTACTACTACCCTTATGAGAATCAGAGCTACGGCCCGGAGTTTAACGGTCAGTTAGCTCCTATCGGTCGCCCATTGGCTGATGGTTCTTCAGAACTGGTTCCATATGCTGCAGTTAAAAACCAGAAAAAAGATTTCTTTGACACCGGTATCACTACCCAGCACAACTTTAGCTTTAACTCTGGTGATGAGAACGGAAGTTTCTTCATGTCGGGCCAGGATTTGAAGAGCAAGGCTATCGTGCCTAAAGATGAAGGCCGCCGTGATATATTCCGCGTAGGTGGCGACAGGAAATATGGAGCTTTTTCAACTTCGTACTCTATGGCTTACACTTACAAAACTACCAATCAAACCAGCACCGGTGCCGTTTACAATGACTTGATCGAGTCGCCTGTAAACATTCCGATTGTTGATTTAAAGGATCCTAATAGCAAGTACGGTGGTATCGATCAATATTATAATGATTACTACATAAGCCCTGGTCAAATTATAAACGAAGTAAGATTTTTGAATGTTGAAAACCACATTCAAGGTAACTTACAAGCAAATTTAAAAGTAGCTAAGTTTTTAAGCTTATCATACCGTACTGCTCTGGATAACACCACCAGCAGATATGAGAACAAAGATTCGGGCCGTACTTACAGCGCCTTCACAAAAAGCGCAAACACTATGGTTTACCCGGATACCAATGGCGATGGTAAACTTGATGTGGTTCCTGATGATGGAGCCGGCACAAAAGCTTCGGCCAACAATTTGCTTCCTTCATATGGCACCGGTAACTTTACCAACCTGTTGTTCAGTTCAGATTTCTTAGCCAACTTTAACTTTAAGCTTCCAAGTGATTTCAAGATCGATGGTACTTTAGGTGTTGCTTATCAGGACAACAAAATTACCTATACCAACATTGGCCAAACATCTTTGAACTTCACGCCATACAATGTATCTAACTTTACAGGTGCCCCAGGCATTGGCCAGGCACAGTTCCAGGCTCGTAAGTTAGGTTACTTTGGCACGGCAACCATCGGTTACAAAAGCTATGCATTTATCCATGGCTCGTACCGTACAGATTTAGATTCAAGGTTATCTGAAAAAAATAAATACATCCCTTATTATGGTATCGACGGTACCATCGTATTGAGCGAAATTTTCAAAAGTATAGCCGAAAATGATTACATTAACTTTGTAAAACTACGTTTTGCCCATTCATTAACAGGTAACGCATCTCCGCTGGCTGGTGGCTCTCAGTACATTGCTTACGGTGCTTATCAAACTATCCCTACTGTAGGTGCCGCTGCAAACTTCCCTTACAGTGCATCAGGTATATCTGGTTACGCACTTAACGGCACCATTGCCAACCCCGACATTAAACCGGAAAAAGTTACTGAAAACGAAATTGGTTTAGATTTGGGCTTCTTTAAAGATAGGTTAACATTAACTGCATCGGCTTACAAAGCGGTAACTACAGACGGTATCGTGCCGGCACAGATTTCACGTGCTTCGGGCTTTACCTCGGCTATATTGAATGCGGCTAACACACAGAACAAAGGTTTGGAGTTAGATTTACACGGTACAGTTATCAAATCGCAAGCGGTGAGCTGGAACGTGGGCATTAACTATACCAAACAACAAAGTAAAGTTAACAGCATTGCAGCAAGCCTGAAAGAATTAGGTATTGGCGGTAACACCTTTGCTATCCTGAACCTGCCATATGCGCAATTAAAGGGATATGACTGGTCAAGGGATCCTGCATCTGGTAAAGTAATTGTTGATGCCAACACTGGTTTGCCGGTAAGAGCATCTGCTACATCTGCCTTAGGTAACGTAAACCCAACCGACATATTAGGTTTTACATCTTCAGTAAGCTACAAGGGCTTCACGCTGAATTTAACAGTTGATTATAGAGGTGGTTACAAAATCTTTAACCAGATTTCTAACACACTTGATCACGCTGGTAACAGTATCACCTCAACCCTTGCCGGTCGTCAGCGTTTTGTATTCCCCAACTCGGTTTATAAAAACGCACAGGGAAATTATGTTGATAATACCAACATCCTTACTCAAGACGGTAACTACAACTTTTGGCCAACTACCTACTTAGGTGTTGATGCCAATTATGTAACCAGCGCTGCTGCCTGGAAATTGCGCGAAGCTACTATCAACTATAACTTCCCTAAAGCCTGGTTACGCGATGTTAAGTTTATTAAAAACGTTAACGTTGCAGTTTCTGGCCGTAACCTGATCATGATACGTCCTAAGACCAACAAATACACCGATCCTGAGTTTAACGATGATACCAGCAACGCTGTTGGTAGAACTACACTGAACCAGGCTCCGCCAACCAGAATATTCAGCGGTACATTAGCTGTAACTTTTTAACAAAGAAATTGATAGAAAAAATGAAAACGAAAACAATATTTAAGCGAAAAGTTAACCTGGGTTTGCTTTTCTCTGCGCTGCTGTTAACGGGTATTGTAGGATGTCAGAAGGGAACATTTGATGTTAACAAAGTTAACCCTAACGCGCCAACTTCTGCACCGTCACAATATCTGCTAAGCTCGTCATTAACTGCAACTGCGTCTTTAATGCATGGGGGTAACTCCGACGTATTGGATAACTGGATGGGCTACTGGACACAAAGCGGTGGTTTTACACCAAGCACCACTTACGTAATTTACCAGATAACCAGTAGTAACTATACCGGTAACTTTGATAACGCTTACATCATTTTATCAAATTACAACCTGTTGTTAAAAAATGCCGGTACTGATCCAACACAGTCATACTACAAAGCAATGGCTACCATAATGGAAGCTTTTATGTATCAGCGCCTTGTTGACTTGTACAACAGCGTGCCATATTCTCAGGCACTTAGTACAAATGCAACATTCTCATACAAGTATGATGATCCGGCTACTATTTACAAAAGCCTGGTTGCTAAGTGCGATTCGGCGGTTACTATTATAAAAGCTGCACCAACCAATGCCATAAATCCGGGCAACTACGATGTAGTATTTGGCGGTAACATGACAAACTGGATAGCGTTTGCCAAAACATTAAAATTGAAACTTTTAATGCGCCAAACCGAAGCTGGTTTAGGTAGCGCAGGTGTTAAAACTGCTTTATCGGGTATGGCAACTGCCGATTTCTTAACGGTAGATGCGTCTGTTAATCCTGGTTATTCAAATGCAACAAGCGGACAGTTAAATCCTCTTTATTATGATCTGGTTGCCAACGCAACCGGTCAGAATGGATTAAATACCACCTACTACCGTGCAAACAGCTTTGCTGTGAAATTTTACCAGGACAATAACGATCCACGTATAAATGCAATCTATGCGCCATCAGGTCAGGAGGCTATCGCTTATACTACCCAATTAGATGGTACAGTTGCTACAAACAGGGCTAAAGTAAAAGGCAGGGATTACGGCAGTACCAATGGTAATGGTGAGTCAAACTCTGTTATCTCGGCTATTGTTGGTACTGGTTTTACATCTGGTGGCAAACAAAAGGGCCCAACTCAGTCGGCACCGCTTATTACTGCATTTGAAAGCCTGTTTTTACAAGCCGAAGCTGTTCAACGCGGTTATCTTGCAGGTAATGCCGGGACCATTTATAATGCGGCAGTAGCGGCTGATTTTGCATTCCTTGGCGTATCGGGAGCAGCTGACTATACAAGTCAGCCAGATGCTTTAACCAACTATTCAGTTTCGTTAGATAAAATAACCACCATCATTACGCAAAAATGGGCTGCAATGAACTCGGTTGACCCATTAGAGTCATATAGCGACTGGAGAAGATTAAATATCCCAAGCAACCTTCCGGTTTCTCATTATCCAGGTGTTACGGTAACACACATTCCTTATCGTTTCCCTTATACTATTAATGAAACTACCTTGAACTCGGCTAACGTGCCATCGGGCGGTACAGGTACAGATTTATTCACATCTAAAATATTTTGGATGAAATAAGCAGCTGTGCTTATATTTAAGAACAATTAAAAAACGAAAGAAATGAAAAAATTAATCATACTATTAGGAGTCCTTACCGTCTCGCTTACATCTTGCTTAAAGGATAAGCCAAACGTGGATTTTTCAAATATCGGTGCTTTCACGGAGCTGGTACACAGTGGTGCGCCTTACTTTAACGAAGCTGCAATTACCGACGCTGCTGATACCATTGTAAAAACGCTGCAGGTAAACATTACCGGCCAATACCCGCCAACAAAAGATGTAACAGTAACTATAGCGGTAGATAATACTTTGCTTACAGCCTATAACGCTGCAAACACAGCAATTGTTTATGAAGCACCTCCAACAGGTTCATTCAAAATAGGGGCAACATCTGTAACTATAAAAGCCGGATCACGGTTAGCCAATATCCCGGTAACTTTTTACAAAAATCAGCTTGATCCATCAAAAAGCTATATGTTACCTATCAAGATAGTTAGCTCATCTATAGCATTAAGTGGTAACTTCACGGTTAAGTATTACCACTTTATTGGTAACGACTTTGCAGGAACATACAATCACTTTTACACCAGGTGGGAGCAGGCAGATACAACAGCAAGTGCCCCTTCAAGCAATCGTGTTAATAAAGGTACTTCGATTTTTAACCCGATAAGCCCTACGGAGTTTACGGTAACAACGTCTTATTACACCGCGCCACGTTACGATGTAACCTTTGTTAAAACTGGTAATGGCCCTACAGCAACCTATTCGAAATTTGTAATTAAATTTTACGGTACTGATATAGCTGACTTATTTACACCTGGTGGTGTAGTATTGGCTACCGGTCCGTATTTTTTACCGGCAAATTATCATACTACCCCATTTGATCCAAATGGTGTATATACTTACGCACAATCATTGAAGTTATTCAGATTTTTCTTCACAACGGCTTCAAGAGGAATTATTGACGAGTACACCAAGTAATTGTTAAAAGAATAACACAATAGTATTTAATGGCCGGTTCATTCATTTGAACCGGCCATTTTTCTTATGTTTTTAAATAAAATTGATAAACAAGCGTTGTAACAGGCCAGTGTTGTTATCATCATAAAATTTAATTAAACGCTGTTGTATCAAACAAAAGGATAATTGCGTTATCTGATTAACAATCAATGTATTGTTGTAATTGTTTATGGGTTTAACAAACGGATGCAAATTTTCGGTATGCAGATATTATATAAAAATAAATAAATGTTTGATTTTGAATCTGTTTATATTTATAGTTAACTTTAATACTTATTATAATTGAAATGAAAAAACAAATCTTACCTACCTTATTATGTGTTGCAGCTACTCATTTTGCAATGGCGCAAACAACCGCTTCGGGTACAGTTAAAAATGAGAATGGGCAAGCTGTTGCTTCGGCCCTGGTACAGGAAGCAAATACAAAAACGGCAACCTATACCGATTCAACCGGCTTTTTTACCTTGCCGTTAACGGGCAATACTGCTTTGATAGTAAGTGCCAGGGGTTATCGTGATGAAAAGGTAAATGCAAAGGACAACCTGGTGGTTGTGCTTAAGCACGGTAAATCTGCTGCTAAGGAACTGACACCTGAAGATCCTAATAAACCGGCGGCAGGCGCTGCTTTGGAAAATAAAAACCAGGGTACAACCTTTTTTAACGTATCGGGCGCGAGCGGAAGTTTATTTAATGTAAGCCATAAGGAAGATACCAAAGGTACCCGTTATTTAGTTGGCGATGGCTGGGCTAAAGGCTATGTGGTTGATAACACCGGAGCGACAGTTAAGAACGATAATTTTGCTTACAACTATGATAAAATAAATGGATCATTGTTATTAACGCAAGATAAGCGCGCCGCTGTTGATGTAAACCGCGACCAGATAAAAAGCTTTACGATTTATAATAAACTCGATCAGCCTGAAACATACCAATTGGTTGCTGCGATAAATCCAACACATTACAGCCAGGTATTATCAGACGGTAGCAAATACAAAGTTTATAAGTTTACCAAAACAACATTCGTAAAGTCGGATTTTAAAACCGATGGTATGACATCAACCGGAAACCATTATGACGAATACGTTGACGAGCCAACTTATTATGTGCTTAATGTTAAAACCGCGGCTTTGCAAAAAATCTCGTTAAAAGCAAAGGCTATTAAGCAGGTTTTTGCTGCCGATGCGGATAAAGTAAAGGCGTATTTTAACGATCACGCTGATGATGATATTAACGACATCTTCCTGAGCAACCTTGCTGATTCATTGAATTAAGAAAGAAGATAAGACTATATTCAAAAAAAGGCCGTTAGCATAAAATCTAACGGTCTTTTTTATTGTAACTTAAGTGAAAATTTTACCGGTTTAAAATGAAAATAACATATATAGCAACGCTTGCATTGTTTATGATAACAGGGAGTGTTTTAAAAGCGCAGACAGGTACAAACGGCATTTCATCAACCGGGATAACCTCGGGTACAGGGATGGCCTATAACCTGGTTAATAACGAAGATACCAAGGGCAGCCGGTATTTATTTGACACCTGGGTTAAAGGTTACGTTACCGACGCCAAAGGTAATGCAGTAAACAGCGAGAATTATACATTTAACTATGATAAAATAGGCGGCGCATTGCTATTGAGCCAGGATAAACAAACCGCCATTGCTGTTGATAAAGAACATGTAAAAAACTTTGTAGTTTACAATAAGGCCGATAAGGCTATGGCCTTTGAATACGTGCCGGTAATTGATGCCACACATTATTGCGAAGTATTGGCAATCGGGAGCAAGTATAAGATATACAAGCTTACCAAAACTAAGTTCATCAAGGCAGATTATAAAAACGACGGCATATCATCAAGCGGCAACAAATATGATGAGTATATTGATGAACCGGCTTACTACGTAGTTGGAGCTAAAATACCGGCACCACAAAAAATCAGCTTAAAAAACAAAGCGATTAAGCAAGTGTTTGCTGCAGATGCGGAAAAGGTAAAAACCTTTTTTACAGATCACAAAGACGACGACATTAACGAAGCGTTTTTAGCTGCCCTCGGCAATTATTTGAATCAATAAATTAGCAATCGGGACACATTATTTGCAGCCCGCTTGCTAATTTGGGTTACTTTTTATCTACACTATATTTGCCCGGCCCTATAAATATTAAGCCGGCAAACACTATAGCATCTTCGACAGCGTGTGCTGCTTCGCCCAGTCCGCCGCCGGTGCGCAAGTGCATTAACGCAGCAATAACCAGGTTGATAAACAGTAAAATACATACCGGGCGGAATGCTAGCCCGATAATCAGCAGGAACCCGCCCAGCAGTTCGGTGGCCGCAGCAAGCAGGCCCCACACCATGGGTAAAAAGTGAATGCCAACGTATTTCATTGATCCGCCAAGCTCGGTCCATTCCTTAGGGCCTCCCATCAGTTTAGGATAGCCGTGGTAAATAAACATAATGCCCAAACCCACGCGGATAATTAAAAGACCAACGTTTTTGTAATTGCCTAAATTGCTAAATAATGCCATGTAATAATGAATAAAGGTGTTTTAGTTGTGATTGCCTATAGAGTTATGTCAATGATAAATTAACGGATAGTCTTTGGCCCAAAGTCTTAAGTTCTAAGCGAAAAAAGAAAAAAATCAACTTTAGACTTACGACTTCGTACTGTTGACTTACAATAGCCTCGGTTTTTAATCCCCGGGTGTTAAATGAATGTCAAAAGGCTGTGCTGCTCTCCAACACTCAGGGTTACATTGCGGCCCAGTATGAGGCTGCAGTTATCCGGTATATGCCCTGCCGGGAAATCAAAACATACCGGATAATTATATTGCTGTACAATATCCATAATAATTTCGGGCACGGTTTGGCCAAAGGGAATGTCGTTGTCCTTTATGTCGGTAAACCCGCCAACCACCAGGCCTGCCAGGTTTTTGAGCTTACACGCCCTGTCCAGGCATCGCAGCATACGGTCGATACTGTAAAGATATTCGCCTACATCCTCGATGAATAACACTTTGCCTGTGTAGTCGATATCAGATACCGAGCCCGAGACTGCTACAAGTAACGACAAATTGCCACCGATAAGCAGGCCGCTGCTATCGCCCACGCGATTGGCGGTATGCGATGTAAATTCGTAAGTCAATTCTTCGCCGAATAGCGCCTTTCGCAGTGTATCTAACGACCGTGCGGATGCATCGGGAATGTTAACCGGCATTTGCCCGTGAATGGTTTGCATGCCATAATTGGCAAACAAATGCGTATGCAATACCGTAATATCGCTAAAGCCAACAAGCCATTTTGGGTTTTTAACAAAACAGGAAAAATCTACCTTGTCAATCATTCTTACCGTGCCATAACCGCCGCGCGCGGCTACAATGGCTTTTACACTGTCGTCATCAATAAAACGTTGCAGATCTTTCGCCCGCAATTCATCATCGCCCGCAAATTGATGGTAGGATGCTGTTACGGTTTGGCCCAATACAACTTCCAATCCCCATGATTGTAACAGGGCAACCGCATCTGTCATTGGATTGGGCAGTTTTTTTGCCGGGCATACAATGGCAATTTTATCGCCTTTTTTTAAGTAAGGAGGTAGTCCGGAAGTTGGATAGTCGGGAAGTCGGGAAGTTTGGACGGGCGAAGGCCCGGGATTGGCAGGTGATTCCATATATATACTAAAAATGTTCAGTCTTCCCGTCTTTCGGACTTTCGGACTTTCCGACTCCTCTCCCGACTTTCCGACTAAAAACCTATCTTTGCAAATTATTTATAACGTCGCTCTATTCATGTCACAACTCAACAAATATAAAAGATATACGGTTACATCAGCATTACCTTATGCTAATGGGCCACTCCATATTGGCCACCTGGCGGGTGCTTACCTGCCTGCCGATATTTTTGTAAGGCACCTGAGGCTCAAAAAAAAGGATGTATTATACGTTTGCGGATCTGACGAGCATGGCGCGGCCATTACCATTAAGGCAAAAAAAGAAGGCACTACCCCCCAGGCTATTATTGATAAGTACCACACCCAGATAAAAGAAAGCTTTGAAGAGTTTGGGATAGCATTTGACATTTATCACCGTACATCGTCGCCTATACATCATGATTTGTCGCAGGAGTTTTTCCTGAACCTTTACGAAAAGGACGAGTTTATCGAAAAATTCAGCGAGCAGTATTATGACGAGGATTACCAGCAATTTTTAGCAGATAGGTACATCACAGGCACCTGCCCAAACTGCCACAATGAAAATGCCTATGGCGATCAGTGCGAGCGTTGCGGCACATCGTTAAACCCTACCGACCTGATTAACCCGGTATCAACCCTAAGCGGCAAAACGCCTATATTGAAACCTACTAAACATTGGTACCTGCCTTTGGATAAATACCAGCCATGGCTGGAGCAATGGATAGATACCAAAGAAGGCGAGTGGAAAACAAACGTATTTGGCCAATGTAAATCATGGCTGAAATCGGGCCTGCAGCCCCGCTCCATGACCCGCGATTTAGATTGGGGTATTGATGTGCCTTTGGAAGAAGCTAAAGGCAAAAAACTATATGTTTGGATGGATGCGCCGATAGGCTATATCTCGGCCACCAAACAATGGGCAATAGACAACGATAAGGACTGGAAATTATACTGGAAAAAACAAGCCGATGAGCAGGACGATGCGTGTTTGCTGCATTTTATTGGCAAGGATAATATTGTGTTTCACTGTATTATTTTCCCATCTATACTGCACGCGCATGGCGAATACATTTTACCACAAAACGTACCTGCCAACGAATTTTTAAACCTGGAAGGCGATAAGCTATCCACGTCCCGTAACCACGCCGTTTGGCTACACGAATACCTGGAAGAATTTCCGGGTAAGCAGGACGAGTTGCGCTACGTGTTAACATCGATACTACCCGAAACCAGCGACAGCGAATTTACCTGGAAAGATTACCAGGCACGTATCAATAACGAGCTGGTGGCCATATTGGGCAACTTTGTAAACCGGGTAATGATACTGATGCATAAATTTTACGATGGTAAAATTGAAAGCGCAGCCGGCAAAATTGAACTTAACGACGAATACCTGGCCACCGAAATTGGTGTTTGTTATAATGAGATAGAAAAAAACCTGGAAGCATATCGCTACCGGCAGTCGCTGCAGGCCGTAATGGACATAGCGCGCCTTGGTAATCGTTACCTTACCGAAAAAGAACCCTGGAAAGCCATTAAAATCGATCCTGAGGGCGCTAAAGAAACGCTGCATAACTGTTTGCTTATCATCGGTCACCTGGCAACTGCTGCCCAGGCGTTTTTACCGGCGACAGCCAAAAAGATCATTGGCATGCTTAATATGCCCAACGAGGTTATTACTTACGACCAGGAGATCGTGTTTAATAATGGTCATCAATTAAATCCTGCTGCGTTATTGTTTGAAAAGATAGAAGATGAAGTTATCGGGTTTCAGCTAAAAAAACTACAGGACAAAAAGGAAGCTGCCGTGCCGGTAAAAGCGGTTGTTGTACAACCAGCTAAAGAAAATATCAATTACGATAGTTTTGCTACCATGGATATCCGCACCGGAACCATCCTTGCTGCCGAAAAAGTTGCCAAAACCAAAAAACTGCTGAAACTTACTATTGACACAGGTATCGATGAGCGCATAGTGGTATCGGGTATTGCTGAATATTACGAGCCGGAAAACATCATCGGGCAAAAGGTGAGCATCCTCGTAAATTTAGAGCCGCGTGAAATAAAAGGCATCGTATCGCAGGGGATGATCCTGATGGCCGAAAATAGCGAAGGCAAATTAAGCTTTGTTGCACCAGTGGAGGATTTCCATACAGGGGCGGTGATTAGGTAGCAAATATGCGGATGTAGATTAACTTCGTTGAGGGCTTCGCCGTTTCAGATGTGCAGATGGAGCAGCATTTCCGTGCCGATAAAAATTTGCCAATAAGGCATGTGATTTTTCAGGTATAATTTGCACCTTTGCAAGCTGATTAAAGGTTCTGCCTTTTATCGGCTATAACAGGTCCCGTAGTTCAACGGATAGAATAGGAGTTTCCTAAACTCTAGATATGAGTTCGATTCTCGTCGGGACCACATACGCTTAATTCAAAAACAATCAAAAGCCTGTAAATCAAACATTTACAGGCTTTTTGATTTTGGTAAAATGACCATTTTATGCACCTTTTTTCATTACTCAGGTGAGTTTTAGAGCGTTTTTTGGTCGCTTACCGATTTACTCACCAAAAGTGTCGTAAATAACTGATTGTCAACCAGTTCAAAATTTGAACATCTTGATTTTTGGGGCCTGTAAATGTAGGTTTGTAACGATTATTTAATCAAAACTGGTGAGTAAATGAAGACGAAAAATTTTAACCTGCTTTTTTATCTAAAGAAGGTAAAAGGCTATGAATCAGGCAGCCAGCCTATCTATTTGCGTATTTCCGTGGACGGAAAAAGGAGTGAAGCAACTATCGGACGGGGAATCGAACCTGAAAAATGGGACGAAAAACGCGGAAAAGCCCGTGGAAATACGGAGGATGCAAGGAGTTTAAATGCCCATTTGGATAGTATCCTGGCGAAGCTGAAACGTATCCATACCCGCCTGCTGGACAGTGAAGAAGAGATCACTGCCGATACCTTGCGGAACGAACTGGACGGGAAAGGAAAAAAATCTAAAATGTTGTTGGAGATTTTCAGCGATCACAATAAACAAATGGAATCCCTGATTGGTAGAGGCTTTGGGGCTAACACGCTCAAAACCTTTAAAAGCTCTTTTAAACATGCGCGTGAWTTTATCGAATGGAAATTTAAACGACCGGACTATGAATTGCGAAAAGTCGATTTTAATTTTATAAAAGACTATGACTTCTATTTGCGGACCGAAAGGAATTGTATCCCTATTTCAGCTGACAAATATGTCAAACACTTAAAAAAGATCATCTTGATTTGCCTTGCCAACAGATGGATCGTCGCCAATCCTTTTTTACATTATAAATCGACCGCTAAGCCTTCGCCAAGAACTTTTTTAACAAAGCATGAGTTGGACCTTATCCGAAATAAAGCGTTAAGTGTCGAACGGCTGAATCTCGTGCGGGATATTTTTATTTTCAGCTGCTATACAGGGCTGGCCTATATCGATGTGCAGAAATTGACTCCAGGTGAGATAGCTAAAGGCGACGACGATATGTTATGGGTGTTTACCAAAAGACATAAGACGGATACCCCATCACATATCCCCTTATTGAAAGAGGCACTGGAAATTATAGAAAATTACAAAGACCATCCTGTTTGCGTACGCAGGTCACTGCTCTTACCGGTACTGACCAACCAACGGATGAACAGTTATCTAAAGGAAATTGGCGACTTGTGTGGGATCAACAAAACGTTGACCTTTCATATGGCCCGGCACACTTTTGCAACTACAGTTACTTTATCTAATGGAGTTCCAATGGAAACTGTTTCAAAAATGCTCGGACACAATAGTATTAAGACAACGCAACATTACGCAAAGGTGCTAGATAGCAAAACAAGCGAGGATATGCAGAAGCTTCAAGAACGGCTATATGATAAGGCTATAACGACTAGCAACTTTGAGGCTACTGGGCCGGAACAAATTGAAATGGGGCGTGTAGTCAGCATGTTTCKTTAAGAAACACACGACCGGATATCATATTGGAATTTTTGTTTTAACACTTCAATTGACAAATATTGTACAATATTGGTTGAAAAGTTATTTTACATATCTTTGTATAATGCAGGAACAGACAGATCAAAACCGGCGCGTATTGGTAGTTCAGTGGAAAAAACTGGCTGAGCATAGTTTGGAAGTATTCTCCAGCCTGAAAAATTTCTGTGAAAATCATCCCGCTTATAACTATAACACGCTGAATAATTACCTGTCAAAGAGAAAGATCCCGTTTGAAAATGATGAGATCCGCATAGAAAGAAAACCGGTGCAACAACGATCCGCTAAACCCGACCTGCCGAAACATTTATTCTGGGAGTTTGACTATGATAAAATGGATTGGCAGCGGAGTTATCGGACGGTAATAGAACGTGTCATCGAAAGAGGGCTAGCCGCAGAATGGGAAGCGATGATCAACTTTTACAGCAGGAACCGCGTAATTAGTGCATTAACAGAAGATATACCTTATTTAACCGACCACGGCATGGAAGCCGCTTGTACCTATTTTCAGTTGAGTAAAACTCAACTCAAATGCTACACACGGAAACAGTTACGCCAGGCACACTGGAACTAATCCATCGTTTGATGGATGATGAAAAATTAAAACAATTTTATTTGGTGGGTGGCACGGCGCTTTCGTTAATGCTTGGGCACCGGGTGTCAATAGATATTGATCTTTTTACGACCGAGAATTTTAATGGTTTGGAATTAGCTAAGCACTTAAACGATAATCATCAGGCAACTATCTTAAATGCACGTAACAATTTTTTAACTGGTCATATTAATGGTGTAAGGCTGGATATGTTGTTGCATAACTACCCTCACGTAAATCCAGTACTCGATCCTGAAGGTATCCGAATGCTCGGTTTAGAAGATATCGCTGCGATGAAGATCAACGCTATAGTAGGCAATGGTACACGGGTAAAGGATTTTGTGGATATCCATTACCTATTGAAAGAAATGCCCTATCAGCAGATCGTCGATGCCTACTCAACTAAATATCCCAACACGAATATTCATCAAGTGCGTATGTCACTGCTCCATCACCAAGATATAGATTTTACAACTGAAATCCTGGTTATCAAGGATGAATTTAAATGGTCGGTTATCGAAAAGTCGATCAAAGCTGCCATTGCCGAACATGAACTCATTTTAAAAAAGAATATCGTCCATAACATCAAAAGCGGACCTAAAAAAGGCTTTGGTCGCAAAATGTGATTTGATATGCAGGCAGGATAGAAGAGCCGATGGTGAACACACGCCTTATATTCTCTAGTTAGGCAAGCCCAAGCGCTTTGTAAGGATCTATTTGAATTGATATTTAAGACGCAAGGTGGACGGGACTCGAACCGAGTTTAGTATTATCCTTATTTTCAATAATTTACAAATTTGGATTCGTGAGAACTCCCGAAGTTTTCACAAATAATTTGATATCGTTTGATTCCTAATGACTTATGTAAAAATAAGCATTAACGTTAATTGTTGCAATATATACTGGCATAAAGTTCTCGGATTAGGATCGGACTCGGTAATGATAAGTGCCTAATAGCGATTAATTAGACGTGTCGATGCTCACTCAACTTTAAGGTTTCTGCATTGCTAAAATCAGGAATTATCTGTTGGCAATTTTGTCCAAAACTAAAATCGAGGTCGTTTTTTATTTTCAATATCTCCTTGGAATAAAGTGAGGTTTTAGGTATCCTGGCAGGCTATAGCGGATGAGTACAGCCGACATATTTATTCGATAATGTTCAGTTATCCTTCATTGACAGCAGTAAATGTTGAAACCTGACTTTATTTTCTTTTAAAAGGCTTTGGCCCGCCCTCGTCATAATATTGATCGATGGCTTGTTTATGATTATCAATTTGGAGAAAACTGGCAAATTGCAGGCTCTTCTTCACTTTCATGTCTTTAGTGAAATAAAACCCCAGCATATTCACTTCATCAAGCGAAACAAATCTTTCGTCATGGTATAGTGGTAAACGTTTAGACAGATAATCCAAAAATTCGACCTCTGAGCCGATTAGCTCACTAAAGACCATTAGATCGAGTACATTAATAGTCCAGGCAAAATCTGAATTTTTGTCAATAACTCCGAATTCCTGTAACAAACTTAATGCGGAAATCACGGTCCCGGCGTAAGAAAAACTAACCGATATTTTAATAATTTTATCGCTGATAGGCCGTACAATGTCGTGATTTACGGATACAAATTCTGCATTCGGCGTATTTTTGATATAACGTTCGGCGCGATAACTTTGACAGATAGCATCGCCGACGACTTTGGAAAGATCAGATTTAATGCTTTTTATAGCGCCACGTTTCGCATCGTCACCTACTTCGCCAGCTTTAACTTCTACAAGGTAAGTGGCCTTGTCGCTAATACCTAAAACGTCCAGTTCGTAGTTGCCATCGGCGGCTTTAGCGCATTTTAAATCGATCTCATTTTCAAAATAAGTATAGGTTGCATTTGAATAAAATTTCACCTCCGGCATCATTTTTTCCAGTAATAAACATACTTTTCTTTCAATATAGGTGTCTCTTGAGTGCCTGTCCTTGCTCCCTACGAATTTTGTATTGTAATAGTCAGGATCAGCTTTTTTTAACAATTCCTGTGTAATACGGAATAGGTTTCGCGCGCCCAGGTTAACATTGAAGAGATAATAATTTCCGTCTTCATCTTCAACAAAAGGGTGATCATAAATTTTGGAAGCATTCAGCACCTCATAGGCAAACTTTTCCGGTGTTTTAAAAATAGTATTATCGCCTATTTTTAATGATAAGGCTTTCACAACCCGCTCTTCCGTTTCATTTCCAAGGAACCTGATGCGAAATAGATCTTTACTGGTATCTATTCTGTTTAATGGATAAAGGACGATGCGGTTGTTATCTACTAGTATTTCAGGGTGATCACGATTAAAGTCGTTAAAATGTTCGCCAGAATAAATAGCTTCACGGGACGGTTTATGTTGGCGAACCCAACTTTGATACAGCGCCATTTGTCTGGGATGCGGCATACCATCGGGCATCATTGTTCGACAGGCCAGTGCAAATTCCAAATGCTCAAACGCAGTTTTAATGTCCTTGCTTGTGAAGCCAAATTTATCTTTCAAAATCGTGTCATGTGGACTGAATAATTCATCGTAGAGTTGATTAATGTGAGTCAAATAACCTTCACCTCGTACGTACAAAGCATCAGTAATCATTTCATGACGGACCTTAGCTTCAACAGGAGGATATTTTTCGACAATGGATTCGCTGATAAAATACCAGTTAAATTGCCAACGAATTTCGACCAGGTCATCATAAATAGACGTCAGTACTTCCGGGCCGGGTATCTTTCCGATATTAATATTTTCCTGGTCAGAGAGCACAATACTTTGCATGTATTCTAGCGCTACCTCCGATTTTCCGTCATCTTGGGGATCAGTGTACATTTTAAACAGGCAAAATGCACTAATGGCACTGAGCACAATCAACTTGTCATAACTATTTATTTTTATCTTTAGTTGCGCAATTAAGGCTTTGATATCCTCGTAAGCTTGCGGACGTCCCTCTTTCACCTGCTCACGATACCTGCCATGCTCTTCTTCCGTCATGTGGTTTTGCAACAAAACGGTGTTCCCTTTTCGTTTGATTTCCATTGGCCCGTCACGAAACACGTCGCTGTGGCCACCGGTGGATTTTTTCTTTGTTTTCTTTTTTCTGGAACGGCTTACAGGCATAGCTATCGGTTTTTAAATAATATCAGGCATTTTACGAGAAACTTCCCGAAGGAATGACTCGTGTCTTACCGGCGCAAAATTTCCAACGTAAGTCAAATCTAACACACTTTTTTTTATGGTAATAAAACTGGCATTTAACCCAATAAGCGGGTCTTTGCTCGCATTAAGCATTATTTTTTTATCAGACGCATTTTTCAGCATACGTGCATACGGTGGATAAAACACACCAAAATGACCCCTTTTGGCCCACTCAAAAAGGCCCCCTTTGCCAGTTGAAAGTGACCACGTTCGCCAAAGCAAAGTGACCCCTCTTGCCAGACGAAAGTGACCCCTTAAAAGAGATTAAAGTAATGTACTGATAGGTTTCTTCGGACAAGGTTTTTGTTTAGCTTTTTAGATAAACAAAAACCAGCGAATACATGTCC
>NZ_JBFUIJ010000035.1:0-69901 GCF_056401935.1 Mucilaginibacter sp. P4_D1 | reverse complement strand
ATGGTATCGTTCGCAAATATTATTGCTGGCAGGTTGCACCTCTGCAGAGCCTGGGTACTCTTATATCTGCATTTGCTATATACTGCTTTTTTTAGCTAATTCCACCAACTATTTTTGGCATCATTACCTATTATCTAAAATGTGTTAAGTTATGTTAACCCAATTAGATGCGTTTGCCATGTCGGCTTACCGCCGGGTTTTATTGTTTAACAGTTGCTTTTTAACGCCCTCCGAATAACTTATTCAAATCGCCATACGGTGTTGCATGGTCGGCATAGCTAAAAGTGCCGTTTTGAAGTATCTCTTCTGCCGCCCTAAAAACCGCCCCGTAAGCTGCCCGAATCAGCGATGACCCGATGCTCACCCGCTTCACCCCCATATCTTCGAGCATATTTAACGAAAAATTGCTACCCAAAACGCCCATAATTACATTAACCGGGCGGGGCGCAACGGCCTTAACCACTGCCTCAATCTCCTGGCGCGTTTTAAGGCCGGGCGCAAATAATACATCGGCTCCAGCATCGGCAAAAGCAACTAGCCTGGCAATAGTATCTTTTAAATCGGGCCTGCCGTATATTAAATTTTCGGCCCGTGCAGTTAATGTGAATGGGTACGGCTGATTCCGGGCAGCTTTTACGGCAGCCTTCACCCGTTCTACAGCCAATTCAAACGGGTAAATAGGATTAGCCGGGTTTCCGGTAGCATCTTCGATAGAACCACCTGCTAAACCTGCTTTCGCGGCAAGGTCAATCGTTTCAGCACAATCAATAGGGTTGTCGCCATAGCCATTCTCCAGGTCGGCATTTACAGGTAAATTGGTAGCTGCAATAATATTTTTCACATTCTGCAGGGTCTCCTCCCGGGTTATTGACGCATGCCCATCAGGCTTACCCAATGAGAAAGCAAGCCCGGCGCTTGTTGTGGCAAGCGCCTTAAACCCCAGGGTTTCCAAAATCATTGCCGATCCTGCATCCCAGGGATTAGGAGCTACAAAAATACCCGCCCTTTGATGCAGCATTTTAAACTCGTTAGCCCTGGCTTCAAATAAATTTGCTGTAGATGTATTCATAAGATTATTGGTTAGATGGATAACAACAAATCTATCGGATATTTATGATTTCAAAAAAACATGAGGGCATTATAAATATTTAACTTATTTTCAACCTATGAGTAAACTAAACAAGGCGTTTGAACTTTTTGATGCTTATAACAAACAAGATCCCCGCAGTTTTACCTGGGAGGGCGTAACTGAGCCGCAGGAATACTTTTTTGCTATTAAATTATATGAATGGGTTTTAAAATTAGATCCTGATGCTGGTGAAGAGTTACTATTAGCATCCAGGAGTCAGCACATCGGCAGGTGGGAAATTCCGCGTGAAGATTACCCGGAAGGGCGTGAGCCATACCTGAATTGGCGCAAAGACCTATCCCTGCATCATGCCTCCATCGCAGGACGTTTGATGAAAGATACGGGTTATGACGACGAGACATCGGATCGTGTTAAACAAATCATCCTGAAGAAACGAATTAAGGTTGACGCTGATGTTCAGACCATGGAGAATGCACTTTGCCTGGTATTCCTGCAATTGCAATATGAGGAATTCAGAAAAAAATACAAGGATGATCCTGAGAAAATCATTAATATTCTTCGGAAATCGTTGTTAAAAATGGACGGGCACGGGCATCAATTCGCGCTAAAATTGCCTTATTCAGAAAATGGGTTAGAATTGATTAATGAGGCCTTAAGCAGATTGTAATAAACTTGTATGGCGCAGGCAAGTTCATGACCACTTCTAATGAGATACAAAATACCAGTACCGTTTTTAATTGTTTTATTGTATCTATTTTTTGAATTATCGATATTTGAAACAAATACAAGGCTGCTTTTACCCATCATAAAAACTTAAAACGATGTCAAAGCTTTACTTCATTTCGCCTTTTTTTATTGTTTCCAACGTAACCGATTCGGTTGCTTTCTATGTAACTAAACTTGGGTTCGAAGTGCGGTACATGGGGCCCGAGGGTGATCCGTTTTTTGCCATGGTGGGCCGCGGCCCCATTTCCCTTATGCTAAAGGCTATTACTGCCGACATAAAACCCATGCCCAACCCTACCAGGCACGAAGGGGCTGCCTGGGATGCATATATTTCTACCGAAGACCCCGACCTTTTATTTGAAGAATTTAATCAGGCCGGCATAAGCTTCCGCCAACCCATTCACAACAATAGCGACGGGCTACGCGGTTTTGAAATAACAGATGCCGATGGCTATGTTTTATTTTTTGGACACCCTATCGTAGCCCAAAAGTAATCCTTTGTAAATCTGAAGCTGCCTTTTTAACGCCGCCTGTTGCATGTGGGTTACCGTTACAACATCGTAGTATTTATCGCCATCGTATCTAACTTTTGTTCTTTTGGAAATAGCTATTTTGACCAACATAGAAAGGTTTGCATCCGGGACTTCTTCGTCGCTCCATTCCCATATTGCCCCGTCGCCGTTATCTCTTTTAAAATCAGGCGCGTAATTAAACGTTTCACCACCGGCATTAAAGATCATATTTTTTATAAATAGCCAATTCTTTGAGGTGTATTGAGTGGTAAACCGGAGTGTGTTACCGCTATCGTCCTTACTAATATAGGCGTATATGCCATTGATATTCACATAACGCGGAGAACTTTGATCGTAGATGAACGTATTGCCCGAAAACTGATCATGCTTTTTACGCGCATTGCGATAAAGTTTTTTGAACATTGCGGCATCCACTACAATTGAAGACAACTCTTTGGGTGCAGATTTCGACGATGCACCTTGCTTTGCCTCATTACTAATTACACCGGCGCTGTCTTTTTTTGCCTTATTGATCGAGGCAACGCTGTCAATAGCAACCGAATCGGCTGTATTGTTAGTGGTATTTTCAATGGCGTAATTATGGATTGTGGTTATCAGCCCTATTAACACCAACACGCAGATGGTGATGATGATTGCTCCAGAACTGCTATTTTTTTCTTGACTAACTCCAGGACTCGCCAGTGAAGTTTCAACAGGCTGAAAAACTTCTTCATCCTCGCTTAATGGCGGATCGGGAGGCGATACCTCACTTATCGCGGTTTCAAATACGCTGCCGCAGTAAGTACATTTTATAGTTGTAGTAATCGCAGGTTCCAGTTCGGCACCGCAATTACTACATTTACTTAATTTCCGGGGATCCATGAACTTTAACGTATTTGGCGAAATTTGATGGATTTCCTCCCTGATGCTAAAAGGTCGAGGTTACCGCTCCGTACCCGGGCTAGCGCGGCGTAATAGTTTGCAACAGTCTTTTTATACAGTACCTTTACCATCAATAGCGGGAGCAAGCCCAGAAAAAACGCGCCGCGTAACAACCAATAAAACCCTACGGGCTCACTAAAAATGATGTTATTTAAAGAGTGATTCTTGAAGTCAAAATAATCTCCGGCAAATGCTGTCAATGCAGCGCGTAAAACCAGGACACCAAACCAAAGCCCTAAGCCGAATAACAGATATTTTTTATAAACCTTCGATTGTTGAGGAGGTTCGAAACTGGCATCAGCCGGTCTCCTGCCGTTTAGTTCCCCGGTCACATCGTCCATGTAAATGGCGTAGTCATTCCCATGGTAATAATATACTGCCCGCCAGCCGGGGTAATAAAATTTACTGGCCGATTTAGTGTCATATTTTAAATAGTGTTGATGTTTATGCGCCGGATCAGCATGAGTAAGTTCGCTATAAACCTGGTTAGCCGCTTGTAACTGGCCCAAATTATCCCAGGCTTTTTGTTCCGGTTGGCTATCAGTTAATTTAATACCGTCTGTTTGGATAGCATTAACTGGAATTATTAGCTTTTTGTCGACACGATTGGCAAAGACCGCCATGTTTTCTCCCTCCGCCTTACTTTCACCGCCATAAACCGAAACTGAAAAATTGCCACTAAGCGGAGTGTTCTGACTAAGTACTTTTCCGTTATTATCAATCGTGTTATAATAACCAGTATAGGTACCACTAAACTGATAAAACGGAACATATATCTGCTCGACGGGCAGGAACTCCGCTTCGAATAACAGGTTGACGGGCGTTTTATCGCCGCTGCTTAGAAACTTAATTACCGCATGCCTGAATTTTGAAAGGTCATTCCTGAAACGAATGCAGCCTGCATCAGGTGCCGGCCCGGTTGTTGGATGCTCAGTTGATTTGCTCGTCGTAAAAGCGCTTCCGCAATAGGGGCATTTATTGGTATTTGTTGTAAAATCGTATTCGAGGTTTGCTCCGCAATTGCTGCAGGCATTGCTGCCGCTTAGGGGTTGTGTAGTAGCCGGTTCCATTTATTTAAGCTGTTCAAATGTTTGTATAGCAATCAGTCCCAGGTTTTTGTAGCTGATAGTTTCGTTCATTGCAGAGAAAACATATGCATCATCAAAATCACTGAGTATGGCCAGTTCCTTTTTTGCTTCCTCAACCTCGTTCAATCCCAGATAGCAGTTGATGATGGAATAATGAGCTTTAGCGGCCGTACGGCCGAATTCCCTGGTATTATCATCCGGATAAATTGTGGCATCCGGATAGTTCTGAATGAGCTCGCGAAAAATAAGGATGGCGGACTTAAAGGAATTCATGTGAAAATGACAAAGCCCGGCATTATACAAGGCATCATCCGCCAGTTCATGGTCTGAATAAAGCCGGGTAATGTCCATGAACTGCCGCATGGCGTCAAATAGTAATTGTTGCTGAACTAGTTGGCTGGCAGCAGCAAACAGTTCGTAAGGATGACTATTCGTCATAAGTGGATAAGGTTATATAAGACTTAACAATTGTGCTTTCTTTTGATCAAACTCAGCTTGGGTGATAATCCCCAAATCCAAAAGACTTTTAAGATCCTTGAGTTTTTCGATAGGGGATTTCTGTTCAGGCATCGAAGCACTAGGCTGTATAGCCGGTGCCATAGCCTGCTGAACCATTTGCGGCATCATAAAACCCATGCCCAGCCCAACCCCACCGCCTACCGTTTGTCCTGCAATTCCGTTGACGTTATTTGCAGCATCCTGGATTGACATGGCCATTTTGTATTTCATAAACTCATCCATATTACCCAGGGCCGACATACCCGATCGTTGATCTATCATCTCCTGAACTTCTTCAGGCACAGAAATTGAACCTACGTAAAAATTGTGCAATGATAAACCCAAATCCTGAAAATCGGGCTGTAGCGCTGTTTTTACATTTTCGTTAATGGAATCATAAGCTGAAGGCAGATCCATCACCGATTGTGCTTGTTTTCCAAGTATCCCGGTTAGTTTAGATACAATAATATTTTTTAAGTAATCGGCAATATCGGCATCCTGGTACATGCCCATTGTACCTACTATTTGATTTACAAACACGCGGGAATCTGATATCTGGATGGTGTAATTACCAAAAGCACGTAAGCGTACCATTTTCAGGTCGCGGTCAGCAAATAAAATTGGCTCTTGCGTGCCCCACTTCAGATTAGTAAATAGTTTTTTATTGGTGAAATAAACCTCGGCGCGGAACGGTGAATTAGGGCCATAAGCAAAACTCGTAACCCATTTTGTGATCACCGGAAAATTACGCGTTTCCAGCATATAACGCCCCGCCGCAAAAACGTCTACTACCTGGCCATCCCTAAAAAATATGGCTTCCTGCGTTTCGCGTACAGTTAGTTGCGCGCCCCATTTGATTTCTGTCGGTCCGTTATCCGGAACCCGCTTTACCATTACACTTCCCGAGTTATCTAAAAACTCAAGAACTTCAACTAATTCAGGCATAAATAATTGTGACGATGTTTAATGTTCAAGGCTAATATAAATTATTTATTTAAAAAATAAACATAATAAATGCACATACATCAAGGACAGGATAGTGTGTAAAGGCGGGAACTAATTACTGTTCAATCTCATGTAATGATGTGCCATAGGTCATTTTTTAAGTGGCCAATGGTTCCTAACCTTGATGCATGAAAAATATCAGTATCAAACATTTGAATTTTGCACACAACGCCTGGTTAAGAGGACTTGGTTTTTACGAACTGGAACTTGGCTTTCTACAGGAACGATTAGAAGAAATTGCCGGTGATAACACTGGGAAAGAGGTTTCGGAAAAAGTAGAATATTTTCAAAACCAACTAATCATCCATCGTGATTACCTTGACAATTTAAAGCACCGCATCCATACCAACATGACCTTACTGCAGCATGAGTTAAAGGCAACTACAACATACGTTGATGAAGCAACCGTTATGGCATACAAGCAGCTTGCGGAAGATTATTTTACAGAAGACCGGATGTTTATAGACCTTAGAAACGAGTTTAACCGTTTCGCGTCCGAATGGATGTAAACAGGATATAAACTTGCTTGCCTATATATTAAGCACAAAAAAGCCGCCCTGTTAAATTCCAGGGCGGCCATTCTTATTAGTAGTTTAAAAAGTTAAACTTCCTCTGCTTCTAAAACCGGAATATGCTTCTCCTCCTTTTTCCCGAAAAGCCTTGCTTTAAGGTTATAACGGATAAGGTACATACATGGCACCAGGATCAGGGTGATGATGGTAGCAAAGCCTAAACCGAAGATCATTGTCCAGGCTAATGGCCCCCAGAAGGCTACGTTATCGCCACCAAAGTGAATGTGTGGTTTAAAGTGGGTGAACATCTCCACAAAATCGATATTGAAACCTACTGCCAATGGGATCAAACCTAATATGGCGGCAGTTGCTGTTAACAATACCGGCGTCATACGGGTATGCCCCGCTTCAACCACGGCATCGTGCACGCTCGCGCCCTGCTCAATCAGCATATCCGTAAACTCTACCAGCAGGATACCATTTCGCACAACCACACCAGCAAGTGCTATAATACCTACACCAGTCATAACGATGGCCATAGTCATACCGAAGATACTTACGCCCAATAATACCCCTATTATACTGAAGAAGATTTCGCTGATGATGATCAACGTTTTACCTATTGAGTTAAATTGAATCATCAGGATGATCAGGATCAAACCAAATGATGTAGCTAAAGCGCCACCAAGGAATGTAACTGCTTCCAGCTGATCTTCCTGGCCACCACCCTGGCGTATGATAATATCATCTGCATGTTTAAAATTGCCAATTGCCCTTAATATGCTTGCATTTACTTCGTTAGCATTGTAAGGTTTGATAACGTTTGATCCTAATGTCAATACGCGCCTTTGCTGTTTACGTTTAATATTACTGTAAGTATTGGTATACTTAACATCGGTAAAGGCAGATATAGGCACTTGCCTTATTGAACCACCTGTGGCCAAATCACGATAGGTGATCTTTAAGTTTTTCAACTCATCAATATTACTCCGCTGGCTTTCAAGTGCTCTTACTTTAATCTGGTAATCATCCTCTTTGGTGTTTCTAAAATCTCCGGCCTTAGCACCAAAAATTGCAGCCCCCAGGTTATCATTAACAGTTTTTGTACTTATACCCTCACGGTTAGCCCTTTCTCTGTCAATGTCAAAAACAATTTCAGGTTTATCGCTTTGTACATCTGCTACCAGGTTATCAATACCGGCAATGTTTTGTTTAGCAATGTAATTTTTTAAACGGTTACCGGTTTTTACCAGCGAATCAAGGTTATCGCCAATAAGTTCGATACTGATATCTTTTTGCACCGGCGGGCCGCTATTTTCCTGTGTTACAGAAATTCTGGCTCCCGGTACACCCTGCACAGCATCGCGTATTCTTTTTAAAACGGCTTTGGTATCTTTACCTTCGCGTTTACCAAACTCAACAAAAGCAACGGTAATTTTACTTTTGTTTTCGTAGTCTAACTGATCTTCATCTGTAGGATCAGTTACACCTTTGGTAACATTTGATATTACCGACGACACGATATCTTTATCTGGCTCAACTATCTGGGCAACACGCTGCTCCAGCTTTTTAGTAACCTCGTTTGTGGTAGCCTGATCGGTACCAATAGGCATGGCAATGTATACGTAAGCAAAATTCGGATCGCCCGATGGGAAAAACTCGGGTGTTTTGCCTCTTACAACCATTAAAAATATGGCAAATACAAATAAGGCGAATGTTCCTAACAGGACAATCACAGGTCTTTTAACTGCCCGCTCCAACCATTTGGCATACCATTTTTGAAACCTCGGCCATACATTGTTTTGGAACTTATCAATCACCCTTAGTAAAACAAAGTGGTTAATAAGATATAAAATTATAGCCAGGGCAATTAAATTACCCATACCCATTGTCCAGATACCGGCAAAAAATAAAGCATAGCTTATAATAGCCAATACTCCCATAATTAGTACAGCACGAGTTGTTTTCTTATCAAATTTAGGGTTATCATGCTCTCCTTCAACGTGTGGTTTCATAAAATCGACCGCGAACACCGGGTTCATGATGTAAGCTACAACCAATGACGCCAGTAGTGTAATTATAAGCGTTATTGGTAAAAAAAACATGAAGTGACCAATCAGGCTATTCCAGAATGCAAGCGGAATAAATGGTGCCAACGTAGTCATCGTTCCCGAAAATACTGGTAAAAACACCTCACCTGCCGCCATTTTAGCCGCCTGTTTAATAGGTACTTTACCGTTATTAAAAATACGGTGCGTGTTTTCAATAACCACAATAGCATCATCCACCACAATCCCCAGGGCCAGCAGGAACGAAAACAATACAATCATGTTCAATGTAAACCCAATGGCTGGCATTATTAAAAAAGCAATAAAACATGATAATGGTACCGATAACGCCACAAATATGGCATTAGTTGTGCCCATAAAAAACATCAGGATAATGGTTACCAACATAAAACCAATTACGATGGTATTGATCAGGTCATTTAGCGTCGTCCGCGTTTTGTCTGATTGATCGCCGGTTACTGTAATAGCTAAACCCTTTGGGAAAACCGTTTTCTGTTTTAGCTTTATCAGCGCATTGATTTTATCAGATGCCTGGATTAAGTTTTCGCCAGCCCTTTTACTTACGTTTAAGGTAATTACATTTTTAAATTTAGGATTATCGGGAGTTTTTAAGCGCGCGTAAGTTTCCTGCTCTAAAAATGAATCTTTTATTTCGGCTATATCCCTTAGGTAAACAGCCTGCCCCTTAGGATTCCTGATAGCCATAGCAGCTACCTGGTCGGCATTTTTAAAATCCTGTTTTATATCGATGCTACGACGGATGCCATCCGTTTTGATGGTACCAACAGACGACAGAATATTTTCGTTACCGATTGCCTGGATAATATCGCTAAAACTAACCTGAGCTGCCGCCATTTTGTTCATATCAACATTAACCTGAATTTCGGGTGTTAAAGCACCTATTTCGTCAACCTTGGATATTTCCTTGTAGCTCTCTATCTCGTCCTTTAACACATCGGCATATTCCTTCAGCTTTTTAAGGTCATAATCGCCAGATATATTGATGTATAAAATAGGAAGATCGGCAACGTTTATATCAGATATTACCGATTCTTTCAAATTCACGTCGCCTTGCGGTAAATCCTGCTTTGCTTTATCAACGGCATCTTTCACATCGATCTTAGCATCTTTTATTAAAACATTTGCCTGAAATTCGGCAGTAATAATAGATACATTTTGCACCGAGTTGGAAGTAACCTTTTTTAACCCTTTTAATGATTTTAGTTGCTTCTCTATCTGCCTGGTAACCAGGTTCTCTATATTTTGAGGCGATTGGCCGGCAAAAGTTGTGGTAACAAATACTTTTGACTGCGCTATATCTGGAAAGTTTTCCTTCGGCAAACTGTTATAGCTGATAAGACCTAATACCGAGATCAAAAATATGAGCACGTATATGGCGGTCTTATTATCGATGGCCCAACTGGAGGGGCCGAATTCTTTAGTTGAATCTTTCATAATTGACAGATCAAATGATTAATATTTAATTAGCAGAATTTAAAACTTTGATCTTATCGCCGTCTTCGATATCCGTTGCACCTTCGGTAATCAATTGATCGCCGGCCTTTAAACCTGATAATATTTCTGTTTGGCCACCATAKGTGCTGCCCGATTTTACATTAACCCGTTTGGCAACGCCATTGGCATTTAACAATACATAGTCACCTTCTTCTGATTTTTGAATAGCCTTCACAGGTATTGCAATAGTGTTTGCCTTGTTGTAGTTGGCAATTTGAATGATGGCGGTCATGTTGGGGCGTAAGGTTTTACGCACAGGCAATTTAATCTCGACACCGAAACTCCGCGAGCTGGGGTCAATAACTTTAGCTGCAAAAGTTACTTTAGTAACCAGTGAATCATTTGCATCAGGTACCAGTATCTTTACTTCGTTACCGGTGCTTACACTTCCTGAGTAAGACTCAGGCACATCAGCTTTAACCTTTAATACATCGGCATTAACAATACGGATACCATTTTGGCCTGGGCTGGCAACCTGGCCCAGTTTAAGGTCCATTTGATCTATACTACCGCTTATTGGCGATACAATGCGAAAATAAGCCGACTGTTTCTTCAATGCATCTAAAGCTTTTTTACTGCCTTGCAAATTGGCCTGTGCCTGTAAAAACTGAACTTCGGTGCCTATCTTTTGATCCCAAAGATTTTTCTGGCGATCAAACAAAGTTTGATTTAAACTAACCTGCGTTTCGCTCTGTGCTATATTTTGCATCATTACACTGTTATCCAGTTGGACAAGTGTTTGACCTTTACTTACATGATCGCCTGTTTTCACAAAAATACCGGTAATAGTACCAGCAGTTTGCGGGTAAGCTGTTACGTTATCCTGTGCATCTATTTTACCTTGTATTTGCACATAATTGGTAAACGTACCGGTCTTTATAGCAACAACACTTACATCGGTAGTTTTACCCGAATCGGCGCCACCCACTTCGGCCTGTAGTTTAACAACTTTGGCGTTTATTTCGGCTTGTTGTTTTTGCAAATCAGCAAGCTCGGTTTTTTTATCTTTTGGTTTGCTGGTGCAGGCTGCAACCAAAAGAACTAATGCAGCCGGTATGTATAATATTTTTTTCATGTCGTTTTTATATAGTGAGTTTAGTTTGTGTTTTATTGAATACGTCCGTATGCCTGGTCAAGGTCAACCTTGCTTACCAGCGCGTCATATAATCCTTGTATATATTTGTTATCAGCATCTTCAAGGGCGGTTTGTGCCTGTGTAACCTCGATGCTTGAGCCTACCCCTTGCTGGTATTTTATTTTGGAAACCCTTAAAACTTCCTGAGCCAAAGTTTGGTTGGCCTTTTGATTGTTTAAGGATTGCAAACCATTAATGAAAGTAATACGGGCCTGATTGGCTTGCAGGCTCAACTGATTTTTAAGATTATATAAATCGTTTCTTGATTTTAACAGTGTAATTTGCGTTTGCCTAACCTGGTTAATGCGTTGCCCGCCATTATAGATTGGGATGCTTAAACTTAAACCGAAATAGGTTGATGGGTAGCTCGCACTATATAATTTGCTAAAATCGTTGTTTTGATAAGTAATTGCTGTACTACCGTTTAACGATAAAGAAGGAAGGAAGGCAGATTTTCTGCGTTTTAAATCAAGTTCATTTAATTTAACGTTAGTTTCTGACAAATTATACTCAATTCTTTTATGGTAAAAAGCGGTGTCTGATGTTACGCTTGCATCGGCAATGCTACTATCTATATTGATATCTTCAAGTTTATCCTTAAGTACTAATTCGCTTTCAATGGGCATTCCCATCTGAAATTTCAAAACCTGATAGTTTAATACCAACATCCGTAAAACATTTTCTCGATTGGTAATCAAATTGTTATATTGAACAGTAATCCGGTCTACATCAATTTTTTCTACAAAACCTTGCTTGTTTTGTGCAACCGTTTGGTCCAATTGCTGCTTAAGCTGTGTGATGTTGGCATCTAAAAGTATTATTTGCCTGTTACTTACCAAAACCTGGTAATATGCTTTAGTAACTGCTACAGATGCGTCTATTTTAGTACGGACTAAGCTTCGTACAGAAAGTTCCTTATAAGTTTTCGATGCTTTCAATCCTACTAAATAACTTCCGTCAAATATTATCTGGTTTAAAGTTAAACCCAAGTTGCTGTTATATTTCTGGTAAATACTGAAATTAACATCAGGAAATGTTTTGGCCTCTATTTGGTTACCTTTCCCGTCCTTCACACCTTCCTGATGTAGCACAGCATACAAGCCATTTAAAGAGTTAGGAAACAAAATAGATGGTGTTTTCAAGTAATCCTGAAAAGATGCCGATGCAGCAATCTGCGGCAAACCTATTCCTGTTGTTTCCTTTATCTTATACTCCGCGCTTTTAATATCCAGGCCCGCATTTACTACCGCAGTTTGATGCTCGTGGGCATAATTTATACACTCCTGAACGCTAAAATTAAAGGTCTGATTATTAGGTGGCGTTTCCTGGGCATAGCTTTTAAAGGCTACGGCACCCAAAAATGTGGCCGTAAAAAGTAAATATTTCATTGTATATATAGTTGTTTGGTGATTTTTCATCTATTATGCCTCAAATATCCAGGCTGATTATGACAGCCTTATGTCAGCAGTGTTAAATTAATCTTCTTTAATATTCCTGTACTGGTTTAAAAGTTTGTACCCCTTAAGGGTACAAATGCCATAATTAAAATGGTCTAAAAACTGCACCTGCACTTTCCAGGTATTAAATTCGGCTACCGGGAATATGGTAGTGTTAAACCCAAGCTCTACCGTATTCACCCGCATACGGGCTACTATTTTGGGGTCAATCTCGGGCCTTATATAACCTTGTTTAATTCCTTTGGTCAACAACTCCTCCAACGTACTAATCAAAACCTCCGATTTAAATTGCTGAAAAACCTTCCATGCATCAGGATGATACTTTTGCATATCATGAATTACTATCGGGTTGATGCGTGAAAACATATCCTCAGAGCATTTGGTCATGTTGATCATTTCCTCAATCACGTTAGAAGATTTATTGATGAACTCAATCATCTGCTCTTCATCTTCCTTCAGCTTTTTGGTTACCAATGCTGTTACCAGCTCGTTTTTATCCTTAAAAAATTGGTATATCGTTTTTTTCGACATACCCAGGTGCCTGGCTATATCGTCCATGGTTACGCTCTTGATGCCTGCTTTTAAAAACAGCTCTTCGCCACCTTCGATTATTCTTTCTATTTGACTCATTGACTTTCCGGGTCAAAACTAAGGAAACATTTTTTGATTTCAAAGTTTCCAAACGAAATGACTTTTTTCAGACAAACATTACAGATGTGCAGATTTCAAATTCCAGATGCCAAATAACTGCTACATATTTTGATATGACTATCGAGAATTTTAAAATAGGACACCGTTTCAGAAATTTGCATATCTGAAATTTGCACATCTGCACATCTAATATCATCTGCGCATCTAAATGCTTATCTTTGCAAAAAATTATATTTCAATGAACTTTTCTCCGCTTTCTGCAATTTCGCCAATTGATGGCCGTTATCGAAACACCACCGCCGAACTTGCCGATTACTTTTCTGAATATGCCCTGATCAAATACCGTGTATTTGTCGAGATTGAATATTTTATTGCATTGGTTGAATATCCTTTGCCTCAGTTACAGGGTTTTGATGTTAATCTGGTAGAAAAGTTACGCGATATTTATAAAAACTTTACCGAAGCGGATGCCCAAAGCATCAAAGAGATTGAGAAAATTACTAACCACGACGTGAAAGCTGTGGAATATTTTATCAAAAATGAGTTTGATAAATTAGGCGGTTTAGATGCTTTTAAAGAGTTTATTCACTTTGGTTTAACATCTCAGGACATCAACAATACAGCTATCCCTTACACCTTTAAGCTTGCGATAAACAATACCTACTACCCTGCTATTAGCCAGCTAATTGATACATTAAAAGGTTATGCTGCAGATTGGAAAGATATCCCCTTGTTGGCACATACACACGGGCAACCAGCTTCGCCAACAAGACTTGGCAAAGAGATTGAGGTTTTTGTAGAACGGCTTGAAGGCCAACTGGAGATTTTGAAATCAGTAAAATACTCGGCCAAATTTGGGGGCGCTACGGGCAACTTCAACGCGCACCATATTGCTTACCCCGCTAAGGATTGGAAAGCTTTCGGAAATCATTTTGTGAATGACGTATTAGGATTGAGCCGGTCGCAGTTTACTACCCAGATTGAGCATTACGATAACTTTGCAGCCCAATGCGATGCTTTAAAACGGATCAACAATATCCTGATTGATCTTGACCGTGACATGTGGACTTACATATCCATGAATTACTTTAAGCAAAAAATAAAAGCAGGCGAAGTAGGCTCGTCGGCTATGCCACATAAAGTTAATCCTATTGATTTTGAGAACTCGGAGGGTAACCTGGGTATCGCAAACGCGCTATTTGAACACCTGGCTGCTAAGTTACCGATATCGAGGTTGCAACGCGACTTAACCGACTCGACAGTATTGCGCAATATAGGAGTCCCTGTAGCTCATACTTTAATCGCCATAAAATCGACCGTTAAAGGTTTAAACAAACTATTACTTAACCAGGACGCCATAACTGCCGACCTGGAAGCAAACTGGCCGGTAGTTGCCGAAGCTATCCAAACCATATTAAGGCGCGAAAGCTACCCTAATCCATACGAAGCACTAAAAGACCTTACCCGCACCAATCAGCAGATAAACGCACAAACTATTGCAGAGTTTGTGGACAGGTTGGATGTGACAGATAATGTGAAAGATGAATTGAAAAAGATTACGCCTTTGAACTATACTGGGATTTAGCCCTATGTCACGAGTAACTACCCGCTTAAGCGGGGTAGTTACTCCAGCATGACGGGTGGGCATATACTTCATTATAAGTTTAAAAACATTTAACAAATCATTTTTATACAGGTCCTTAAAAAGGGCACCAGCCAAGAGGATGAATCATGATCAGCCTCTTTTTTTCTTTAATATGTTTACCGGACAAAAGTGATGTCAGAGTAACGAATCAAGAGAAAGCAACAGTAAGCGAACCTATGCTCTTGATTCTTGACTCCTGATTCTTGACTCTCGGTAATTGTAAATATACCTATAAGGATACGCCCCTTTTCCAGGGAATAAAATCGTCCTGGCCATGCCTTACCGCGCTTACTTCAATTTCGCCGCTTGCCACTTTAATTACGTAGTCCAGGATCCTTTCTCCTGCCTGTTCAATGGTTTCATCGCCTTCTACTATCGTACCTGTATTAATGTCGATGATATCGCTCATCCGGTTAAATAAGGTGGTGTTTGTGGCTATCTTAACAACAGGAACTATCGGGTTGCCGGTTGGCGTACCCAAACCGGTTGTAAATAAAACTATATTAGCCCCCGAACCTACTTCGGCTGTGGTTGATTCCACATCATTACCGGGGGTACACAGCAAATTTAAACCGGGCTTGGTAACTTTTTCAGGATAATCAAGCACATCTGCCACCGGTGATGTACCGCCCTTTTTTGCAGCTCCGGCGGATTTGATGGCATCGGTTATTAAACCATCTTTTATATTGCCCGGCGATGGGTTCATGTAAAAGCCAGAGCCTGCTTCTTCGGCACGCTGGCTATAGCTACTTACCAGGCTGGCAAAACGTTCGGCATCATTTTTATCCAAACAACGGTCAATCAGGTTTTGTTCAACACCGCATAGTTCAGGAAACTCGGCCAGGATAACCGAACCGCCCAGTGCCACCAGCACATCTGAGGTGTAACCAATTGCAGGGTTTGCCGAAATGCCCGAAAAACCATCAGAGCCCCCGCATTCCAGCCCTATAACAAGCTTACTTAACGGCGCCGGCTTACGAACGTTTGTATTGGCCTGCATTAGGCCGGCTAAAGTTTGCCGGATGGCCAGTTCCATCAGATCGGCCTCTTTCCCGGTTTTTTGCTGATCCAGTATGTACAATGGCTTATTAAAGTTTGGCGAGCGTCTACTGATCTCTTCCTGCAACGTCTTCACCTCGGCATTCTGGCATCCCAGGCTTAATACTGTAGCGCCTGCCACATTAGGATGGGTAATATAACCTGCCAGTAAACCGCACAAGGTAGTTGAATCTTGCCGTGTGCCTCCACAACCGCCGGTATGCGATAAAAACTTGATACCGTCAACATTCGGAAACAGCTTGTTGCCCGTTGCCTGGGCTGTATCTCCGTCAATTTCGGTATACAATACTTCATTAATCTCTCTGCCGGCTTTAATCATGCCTATCAACTGCCGGGCCTTTATCTCGTAAGTTTTCTTTCGTCCGTAACCCAAGGGTTTTACCAACGCTTCCTGCAATACTTCAATATTGCGATTCTCGCAGAACACCATTGGTACAACCAGCCAGTAATTGGCCGTGCCCACACTACCATCCTCCCGGTGATAGCCGTTAAATGTTTGGCTTTGCCATTTGCTTACATCTGGCTTGTGCCAGTCGGTATGGCTGGTGCCGGTTAAAAAGCTGTTGGCCGCGTGTACTACATTACCGGTAGATAACAAACCACCAACTGGGATAGGGCTTTGCGCTTTACCTACTAAAACTCCGTACATAATAATTTCGCCGCCTTCCGGAATATCCGTAGCGGCAAATTTATGTTTTGCCGGAATAAAGTCAGTTACTGTATAAGTATCGCCTTTATATTCGACATTTTCACCAGCTTTTAAATCAACCAGGGCTACCAGTACATTATCGGCAGGATGTACTTTTATAATTCGTTGTTTCATCGTTTTAATTTTAATTGTACGGCGATGTCTTTATCCTCTGTTAATGCGGTTAAATTGTTCTGTCACCGCTTCGGTAAAACCTGGTAAAATGTCTAAGTCGGCATCCCACAGGTCTTTATTTTTTAATATATTTTGAATTACAGCATCGATATCCGGGTTTTCCCAAATCTTTGCAAAATAGGTAGCCTGGCTATCTGTAACTTTATATTCCTCATTGTTGATGGTACCGATATATTGCCCTTCATCACCTGCTTCAACATGCATAAAACGGATAAAGGCTGCAAAGCCAAGCGCCATACATACCGGAGCTGCATTTTTTAATTTATAATAGTTTAATAATAACGGAATAACCCGCATTTTAATTTTGGTGGAGTATTGCACCGAGATACTTAACCACTCATGCCGGATATACGGATTGCGGAACCTATCCAACACCTTGTTTCCAAAATCGGCGGCTACTTCATCGTCAATTTCATAGGGGATGGCCGGCCTTATCTCATCAAATACCAGCTGCGTGATAAACTTTGTAAACTGCACATCGCCCATTGCATCTTTAACCGTTTTAAATCCCGATAGGTAAGCAAAAGCACAGCACAAGGTATGTGTACCATTCAGCAGCCTTAACTTTAACTCTCTGAATAATTCAATATCAGGTGTTATTACCACACCTTCATCCACCTGGCCAAATGATAATACTTCTTTTATTTTATCATCGCCCTCTATGGCCCACAAGCTATAGGTTTCGGCCATAATGCCAAGATTATCGGTATAGCCATTCTTGCTCTCCAATTCATCTTTCGATGCACTATCCGGCCGACCAGGCACAATCCTGTCAACCAATGAATTACAGAAACTATTACTACTTTCCAGCCAATCCATAAAGTCGGGCTCCAATTTGTTCAAATGGGCCAATTCTAATATAATGGCCTCCAGTTTTTTACCGTTATCAACAATAAGCTCGGTTGGAATAATTACCAGGCCACTATCGGCACTGCCGTTAAAGGCCATATAACGCTCATACAAAACAGCCAATAGTTTGCCCGGAAATGAAGCCGGCGGGTGTTTACGGACATCTTCTTTTACCAGCTTAATGCCCACTTCGGTGGTGTTTGATATGATCACTTTTAATTTGGGGTTCCTGGCAACGTCCAAAATCTCGTCCCACTCATTAGCTGCAGAAAGCACCCTGCTTATGGCCGACGAAATTACCTGCTCGCTTACCTGTTGGCCGTTAACAATCCCTTTTGAGTAAATGGTGTATAAATTATCCTGCTTGTCAAAATCATCAACCGTCCCGGTATCCGTGGACTTGACGACCACTACCCTTCCATTAAAAACCCCTGCCCTGTTGGCCTTATCAATATAGTAATCAGGCAACCCCCTTAATAATACGCCGGTGCCAAATTGCAGTACTTTTTCCGGCAGTTCAAAAAGATGCTCAGCCGGTAGTTCAATTGCAGTTTTGTTTATTCTTTTAAGGTTATACTTTGAAAGTATCATGTTTTGTTTGATTGGGGTATTTATAATTTATTTTTGTTTTTATAAAGTGTGATCGGCCACCCGGCGTACCGGGTCATTTGCTGCGTTAAAATTTCGAATTCCGGAGGCAGCTTCCGGCCATCTACTTATTCGTTGTAAAACCAGGGGCGGCCTGCGGCATATACCGCGCTCTTGCCGTATTTAAAGGCAGGTAAAAGTTAAACGCAGTATAATTCTATTTAGATCAATGCTGCTGACTGCGAGATTTTAAATTCTTAAACAAGATTAATGGCTCTCGGTTATAAAAAAAAACATTTGACCAACTAAAACCACGCAATCGTTCCCAGTAACGTTTGCGTAATTTTTGAAGACATGGGTGAACACGACAAAATCCCGGTTTTTACGATAACTTAGTGGTAAAATAATTTCTTAATATTTGCAAACGTTTGATCTTGCTGTAATTTGCACGATCAGAGAACCAAATTATGTTTGAATCTTATACCATTAAGGACATTGCAAAGGCTTTGGGTGTTTCAACATCCACAGTATCAAGGGCATTAAAGGGCAGCTACGAAATTGGCGCTGAAACCAAAAAAATTGTCCAGGAATATGCAGAGAAAGTGAATTACCGCCCTAACCCTATAGCCTTAAGTTTGAAAGATCAAAAAAGCCATTCTATTGGTGTTGTGGTGTGCGAGGTAGCCAATGACTATTTCTCGCAGGCCATTAATGGAATCGAGTCTATTGCGTATAACCTTGGTTACCATGTTATTATTACACAAACCCACGAATCTTTTGACAGGGAAACAGTTAACGTACAGCATTTGCTTTCAAGGCATGTTGATGGGTTACTTGTTTCTCTATCTGCCCAAACAACTGATACATCGCAGTATAAATATCTTCATGAAAAAGGGTTCCCTATTGTATTTTTTGACAGAATAGCCGCAGATATTAATACACATAGGGTAGTTGCTGATAATTTTAAGGGTGCATTTGATGCTACGGAGCTTTTGATAAAATCTGGGTTTAAAAAAATAGCGCACCTAACCAATTCAAATAACTTATCAATTACGGTTGAAAGGCTTAACGGCTTCAAAGCAGCTTTGGATAAGCACGGCATTGATTTTAAACCTGGTTATTTAAAAAATTGCGAGCATGGCGGGATGATTTATGATGAAATTGAATTTGCTGTAAAAGCTTTGTTAGCTATGGATGACCGGCCAGAAGCCATTTTTATAGGCAGCGACCGGCTAACCATTAATTGCATGTCGATTTTAAAAAAGCTTGGGGTAAAAGTACCTGATGATTTGGCCCTGGCCGGCTTTACCAATTCGGATGTTGTTGATTTATTTGATCCGCCGCTCACGGTAGTCCGCCAGCCTGCATTCCAGATAGGGCAAAAAGCTACTGAATTACTTATAAAAACCATTGAGAGCAAATGGCCGGTTGAAGACTTTACAACCGAGCGCGTAGATACGCAGTTAATTGAAAGATTATCGTCGCAAAAATTAAGATAAACTCCATTCCCTTAAGTCCGACTAAAAACCGTTAGTCTTTAACCTAACGAAACAGTTTAAACTCAAAAAAGCCCCGGGTTATCCGGGGCTTTCGCAAATAATATTTTATTAAAGATTATTACTTTTTGAACTGAACGCGACGGTTTAATACACGACCATCTTCTGTTGAGTTATCAGCAATTGGCTGAGTTTCGCCATAGCCTTTAATTTTTACTTTCTTGGCATCAACTCCAGAGTTAACCAAGTAAGTTTTTACCGAATTAGCACGATCTTTTGATAAAGAAAGATTGTGAGCAGCTGTGCCCTCAGATGAAGCAAAGCCATCAACCTCAACTTTAGCACCAGATGCACGCAAATCGGCAGATGTAGCATCTAATACAGGGTAAGATGAAGTGCGCAATACCGAACTGTCAAATTCAAATTGAATGTTTGAATAAGCGGTACCAACCACTTTGCCGCCACCCAACGTTGAATCTGGTTTAGGGAATACGATAACGCAACCAGAACCATCAACTACACTGCCTGCGGCGGTACCTGGGCATTTGTCAAACTGATCAGCAACACCATCGCCATCTGAATCTTTTTTCAGGTCGCTAACCGCAGTTTCAACATTGGTTACACGGCCTTTTAAAGCTTCAACTTCCTGGCGTAAGGCTGCATCGTACAATTCGTCATACATTTGTGCAACCGGGTTAACCCATGTTAAGTTTTGTTTTGATTTCGGGCCAAAAGTATACTCTAAACCACCATAGGTATAAGAGTAATGGCTAAACTGCGGATAGGTATGAATACCACCAAAGTTGTAACCTTGTACAAAGCTAACGGTGTAACCTAAGTTTAAGGCTACCGCGTCAGACAATCTGAACTTTACACCAACGCCAACCGGAGCAAATAGTTCTTTTACTGTTTTATCGCCAAAAGGCAAAGTGTTAACAACGCCGGCGTCGGTTGTATTTTCTTTAATTTTGTACAAGTCTAAACCTAAACCTGCAGAGCCATAAAAGTTAACACTGTTTTTACGATGCAGGAAGCTAACGCTTGCGATGTTAAATACAGCACTAAGCGCCGCCGAATTAAACGAAGTTTTGTATCCGGTGTAACCAAACTTCGGTTTACCTTCTTCATCAACGCCTGTTACTTTACCACCTAAATAATCCAATTGTAAGCTAAAGGTGTGAGATAGTTGTTGCCTTAAATATACACCATAACCCAAATCAGCTTTAAACTTGTTGGTAGTGTTAATGGTAAACGGAACAAGCCCATCAGTGATACCGGCGCTAACGCCAATACTGAATGTGTTGTACTGGCCAATACCACCAAATACCTTGGCAGTAGAAGTCTCAGAAGACATTGTAGTAGTTGCTGTTTTGGTGGAATCGGTTTGAGCAGTAGCCATACCTACAACCATCAAAGACGCAAATGATAATGCGACTGTTTTCTTTAATGTAGAGTAATTCATAGTTGTTTGTTGTTGTTTTTTAGGGCGTTATAAAAGCCTTTATAATCACCTATAACTTAAAAAAAAGTAAATTGTTTCGACAAATGAAAATTGTTTTATAGTTATGAAATTAAAACAATCAATTGGTTGAATTCTCCTTTAGATACCCGACCAATTACACTTACCATCTTCGCTTTCAATTTACTTCTTTTGCTCTTTTACAAAAAGAACGCCAAAAAACAAAAAGACGCGCTCTTGGATTCAAACTTCCGATACATCAACAAAGGATCATTCGGGAAAACGAGGTTGATTTAGTCAAAAAAAATAAGCCGCCGGCGAAAAACAGCAAATCACTGAACTGTTATTTTTATTTTAAGTACATAAACTGTCTATATTAGGATACAATATTAGCATACAGTCGAACGACTTGCTTTGGATCTAGGCAATTTTGTATAGCACTTAACCGGGCTTAGGCAGAACATTAAAAATCATTTGTACGTTATATCAAAACGGCTCCAAAAAAACCGGTATAATAACCGGCGCTTTTATGTTGCTAACAAACGTTTACCTAATCACGATAATAAGCCCTGTCTGCATTACCCGTGATACACCACAATAGTATTCTGTATAGCCGGGAAAGCAAAACAGGCCTTTCTTTTTCAGAAAAGGCCTGTTGAATTGTTATAAGATCAGTTGGTATTATGTTACACGGTTGAATCGAGCGGCTGTGGTTCATCATATCCGGCATTCAGAAACGGAGGGCGCTCTTTTTTGAATATGGCCGCAGTAATAAGCGCGATGATGACTCCCATAATTATAGTACCTATCAAGCCAAAAACAGCCATAATTCCAGGTTTCATGAATTTACGTGTCATGGACATGGCTGTATCAATTTGATCCTGGGACATATTTTTTGCCTGTAATTGTGCCTCTGACGATGCAAGTATTTTTTCAAGCATTTCGGGACTTAGCACAGCAAAGTACAGGTATGTGAAAACAGCAGCGAGTATCCCCATAAAAACGGAGTATAACAGTCCGGCCTGAAACCCCTCACCATACGTTAAATAACCTCCAAGCTGATTGCGATATTCTTTTTGCGAAAGGCATAAAAACGCAATAAATGGGATATAGCTTATCCATCTTAATTTTGAGTTAGGGTCGATATTCGATAAATCGAAGGCGTAAGTAAGTATTATTGATGTTACTACGCCAATCAACGCCCATTTTATTGCGGGGGCAGATGGGCTGGCTTTTTTTACTTCCATGAGATTATAGGTTTATTTTTTGTTTCCCTAAATTAACTAATATTTTAGAAATCTGGTACGCTGCTCCACATTTATTTGATATGCATGCCGGAAACTTCAGTTGCTGTATTGATTACAGTACGAATTAAAACAGGCCTTCCCGGATAAGGAAAGGCCTGTAAAGTCATATCTACTTATTAATTATACCGATGTGGCGCCTGTTCCGGTGTTATAAATCTGTTGTTCATTTTTAAAAAACGCAGCAAAAATTAGGGCTAACACAAACAGAAATATAATAGTTATACCAAATGACTGAATTTGCTGCCCTATGGTGATGCTTTTTTCACCTTCTAAAGCCTTTTTCATATCGCTTATTTTAGCATCCACATCCTTGGCGTTTGCCGGGTTTTCTACCTTAAGTTTATTTAGCGCGTTTATCATCGCAGCTTCAGTTTTCTGAACCATATCGGGCTCTATTACTTTCGCAAAAATATTGCCTTTAACAATGAACACTACGAGGTAGGAAGCAAAAAACATGATAAAGATACCTGTAGTAGCCTGCCGCACGTTCCAGGACCCTCCTATTTTTTTCCGGAGACCCATACAAAACAAAATGGCTATCCCTATTGGCAACACATACGAAAACAGCACCGAACCGATGGTTACTGTAACAGCCGTTTTTGCCACCAGTATCATAAAATAAAAATAAACGATGCTGACAACCGATAACACAACCCCCAAAATCAACCCGTTGATTAATCCTTGTACTTTTATTTTTTTATTTATCTCTTCGTTCATGCTTACATGTAATTAAGGCAACCGAACTGCCTATTGAAAATTGATCAGGATCTCTAAAACAGCCATATCGAAATCAGCTTCCAATGCGTTCTCGGCTATAATAACCTTTGCCTCCGGCGATGGATCTATATTTTGAAAAAAGCACATTACCGGGTAAAACAGTTCGGCCAGTTCAGAGTCTTCGGGCAAGCTGTTGGCTACATTTGCTATTTCTTCTACCGGGCTTTCCATCAATATCTGGTTAGCTATAATAGGCTCATAAATACGGTATTCGTCCTGGAACTCGTCTTCATCAACCAATAAAAACTCTTTCAAATAGTCTTCCAGCTCGGGCTCAATGTCCTCGTCTTCACACTCGTTCAGGTACAAGAGCAGGTTTAACAGCTCGGTACCCCGGTCAAGCGTTTGTTCTTCAATATCTTCCCACTCCGGGGTATCCAGGTAATCCTCTTCCAGTTTTTTAACATCGGCGCTAAAAAAGTTGATCATTAACAGATCAAAAAACACCTCGCGCAACACCTCAACCTGTGGGTTATTGTCAAATACTTCGTCCAAAGCGTCAACCTTGGTCAGGAAATCTTCGTCGGAAATAAAAACATCACCGAAATCGCCGGTTAATACGGTTGCATCAAAGCTGTTATATTTAGAAAATGCCTCTAAGGCAGCCTGGAAGGCCGTTTCTATTTTTGGATCGATCATATTTTTCTATTTAGATATTTGTTTGTTGTTATAGGTTAACAGCACTTTTCCTTTTAAAGTATCGCCAATAAAAGGCGAGTTTATTGATTTTGACACATTGCTTTTGCTGTTATACTGCCACTCTGCATCAATGTCAAAAAGCACCAGGTTGGCCTTTTCACCTTCGGCTATTACAGGCACATCAATACCAAGTATCTCGCGCGGATTAATGGCCAGTTTTTCTACCAGCAATTCAACAGGCAAACCTGCCTTAAGGGCCAGTGGCAATACTGTTTGAAAACCAACCATGCCGTAAGCCGCTACCTCAAACTCCACATCTTTAAATTCAATTTCGTGCGGCGTATGCTGCGATACGATAGCATCAATGGTGCCATCTTTTAGGCCCTTTATCAGGGCTTTTACATCATCTTTGGTACGCAGAGGTGGCTTTACCTTGTATTGGCTATCAAAGCCTAACAAGGCTTCATCCGTAAGTATTAAATGGTGTGCCGCAACATCGCAGGTAACTTCCAAACCTTTGCGTTTGGCTTCCCTGATAAGCTCGACAGAGCGGGCTGTCGATATGGTACTGAAGTGTATTTTAGATACCGTGTATTCGGCCAGGTAAAGGTCGCGGGCAATCATTAACTCTTCGGCTAATGAAGGGATGCCTTTCATACCCAGGAGCGTACTAATTTCACCCTCGTTCACTTTGGCTTTGCCTGCTATCGCGGTATCTTCGGGATATGAGAAAACCATCGCATCAAAACCTTGTGCATACAGTAAAGCACGTTCCATCAAACCGGCGTCCTGTACGGGGCGGTTACCATCGGTAAAAGCTTTGGCACCACTCAGGTACATATCATACATTTCGGCAAGGTCTTTCCCCTCGCGCTTGTGTGATATGGTGCCTAAGGGATAAACATCTACCAGATTCCCTCTCGACCGGTTAATCAGGTATTCTACCTCGGCTTTAGAGTGCACAGGGTTTGCAGTATTTGGCATCATGGCCAGGCCGGTAAAGCCACCTGCGGCGGCTGCCTGTGTACCAGATTTAATATCTTCTTTGGTTTCCAATCCTAACTCGCCAATATTGCAGTTTAAATCGAAAAAACCTGGTGATACATATTTGCCTTCGCCTTCAAACAACATGGCGTCGGCTTCAATATCATCGGCAATGCGGGTAATAAGTCCGTTTTCAATTAAAATATCGGCAACTTGTTGGTGAAAGGGTGATCCGGGATCAAGGATAGTGGCAGATTTGATAAGCAAATTCATTAGCACTGCTTTAAGGGATTTTTGTTGATTAAACCGGCTGTTTTACCACCGGAACACCGGGTTTAAAATACCTGATGAGCACAATTTCGGCAGCCAGAAAAATCAATGCCAAAATTATACAAAGTTTCCATAATTGCGTGCCTAAATTTGCTTCGGCAACAATACCTTTTAAAGATGCGTTACCGCCTCTAATTAAGGCGCTTGACTTTGGCATAATTTGTTTTAAGGCCGCAGCGTCGAGATAACTCATATCCGATTCGCTCCTGTTATCATTAAAAGCCAGTGTAGCCAGTGTGCTATCCTGCTTTTTCAAAGTGTAAATTCCCGGCTCGTGCAATTGATCCGAAACATACAACAACGTGCTCCCCTCCTGCTGCCTTACATCAGGTATGGTGCTTTGGTCGCCCCTGCTTAATTTAAGCAATTGTTTCTCGGCAATTTGCACCGGCGGAATTTCCAAAGTTTCATCCTGCCCCAAAGTGTAAAACAATGGCAGGTCATGACCACTCAGCAAAGCTATCCTGAACAATATGGGTACAAAAAGCGCGTGGCGCGGCAGGTTGCTAAATTCTTCATCTAACGGCACTGCAGCTACATACACCTTACCCCTGCCGCTGTTATATCCGGCCCAAAAAGTTTCGCCCCCGGTTAGCGTCATCAGGTTATCTGCAACACCATGGGCAGCACTTAACCGGAAATATTTTTTAGCAACGGGCAAATCGGGATTTTGAGGAAAACTTTCAAATACACCCTTAAATACAGCGCTTTGTCGGTTAAGGCCGAATACCTTGTTTGTCTGGGTAATCAGTTTTTCCGGGTAGGCGGCGTTCATCCCCTGCAGGAATGACCGGTAATTAGCAAGGTCGGTATTGGTCGAGGGGAAAACTACCAGGGTTCCACCATTTGAAACGTAAGTTTTTAGTTGCTGTGCCAACCCGGTAGATATTGCTTTAACGTCGCTTATAACAATTATGGGATAAGCGCTCAACGCAGCGTAATCCACATTACCATCGGGTACGTGCACGGTTTTAAAAAAAGGATCGGCTGCAAAAACAGCTTTCAGGTATACGTTTGGTGTTCCGGCATCAATCAGCAAAACCGGCATCTGTTGTGCCACGTTAAAACTGAAATAAAACTTATTATCAAAGGTGATTGGGTTATCCTGTAATTGCACTTCGCCCTGCTGCCAGCCCGCCTGCAAACCCATAAACGACAACGTATCATTTTGTACAGACCGTGCTGCCACAGTATAGCTGCCTAAAGCTTTTTGTGCACCGTTAATTAATACTTTTAAAGGAATTTTCTCCGCTTTTTCATCGGCATAATTGTGCAGCCGTACTACCAGCTTTTCACTTTCGCCCGGGCGATGGACAGCACTGAGCAACCAAACAGAATCAACCGCGATATTGGGTAAATTACCGGCCCTCAGCTGAATAAGACTATAAGCGATACTGCTATCCGTTTTCAGCGGCTTAGCGGCCATGTTTTTTTGCAGATCGGATATAACATAGGCAGATTTTGCAGCGACAGGCTGGGTTAACAGTAAACTTTGCTGCCTGCTTACTATTTGCTGTAAACTACGGCTTTGCGCGCTAATTTTTACCTGGTCTACCGCATCATTAAACTCATCGCGGTTGAGCAAGCGTTGATGCTTGCCCTCAAAATCCTGCGTAAGCAGCTGAAAGCGATCATTTATATTATATGCGGATGCTATCTCTTTAGCTTTTTGCCTGGCATCATCCAGTAATGAACCCTCGCGGTTAAGGGTTTCCATAGAATATGAATTGTCTACAAAAACACTTACCACATTTTGCCTGCCTGCAATACCTGAATTTTGCCCGGGAATAAACGGCCTTGCGAATGCCAAAACCAAAAATGTTAATGCCAGCAGCCTTGATGCCAATATCAACCGCTCTTTCAAATTGCGGCGGGACGACTGCTGCTCCTGGATTTCTTTTAAAAACTGAACATTGCTAAAATTAACCTTCTGAAACTTACGAAAGTTGAACAGGTGAATAATTACCGGGATGGCTAACGTTAGCAATGCAAATAAAAAAGCCGGATAGATGAAGTGCATTTTTTGGGATTACAGATTTCAGATGTGCAAATATGCAGATTATTCTTTTCATGTCATTGCGGGTACCCATCAGGTAAACCTGATGGGTACCCGCAATGACATAGAAGTTATCCCCCAATCTGCACATCTGTAATCTGAAATCTCCCCATCTGCCTACAGCTTCGGTTCATTATAAACCTGGAACTCGGCTATGCTTGGGGCTTCGTCGTAAGTTTGGATAGACATGCGCACTTTGTCGCCCTTTACCGGGGCAAAGCGGTTTACTTTAACGCGGCTAAGATTTTCGCCTTCAAATAAAGTTTTCCAGGTGGTACCGTCAAGGTATTCCAGCTTGTATTTTTTAATATTGGGTTTGCGTTCAAATACCACCACGGTATTAAAAGCCTGGCCCGGTTTTAAAGTAACCTCGTACCATGGATTTTTAACCCTTGGGTTTGATTGCCACACAGTGGAAAAATCATCATCGTTGGCAAAATCCATAATTTCAGAGTCATCGCTCCAGCTTGAGTTGGCCGGTGCATGCTTGGCCAGGTTATGCGATACAATAGGCGGGCCTGTTTCGCCTAATTTGCCTACCGGGCCTTCATTTTTCCATAGCTGCCCTATTTGCTTTAAACCAGCAAGCGCGTTATCGTCCATCAAACCATCAGTATTTGGCGCTACGTTCAGTATAAAATTACAGCTTGCATTATTAAGCGGGATCAAAGTTTCGTTCACAAACTTATTTACATCGCGGATTGGCGTTGTTGGGAAATCTGTTTTCCAAAACCAGTTAGCCTGGATAGGCAAGCATGCTAAAGCCGGCATTTTATTGGTTTCTTTTGATAAACGCTGGCCGGCACCCATTTCATAGGTTTTGATATCGGTGTAATATAAACCATCGCCAGGGTATTTGGCACCGTTTAAATCCATCATCAGGCAGTTTGGCTGTAATGATTTAACCAGCTGATAAATTTCCTGGAAAGGAACATCGTCATAAGAAATTCTTGACCATGGTGCATCCCAGCCATCAATAATCAGGGCTTCTATCGGGCCGTAGTTGGTAAGTAACTCGGTGATCTGTTTTTTGATCATTTCGATATGCCTTGGCTGTATCATGTTGGGGCGCAGCTTGTGGTGAGTATCCAAAATAGAATAATACAACATTACTTTTAAACCCTGGTCGCGAAAAGCCTTAACATACTCTTTAACAACATCCCGCTTTAAAGGGCTGTTCATTACATTGTAATCGGTGCTTTTGGTATCCCAGATACAAAAGCCGCTGTGGTGCTTGGTTGTTAAGCAACCATAGCTCATATTGGCCGATTTTGCCGCCTTAGCCCATTGCACACAATCCAGTTTTTTAGGGTTAAATTCTGATGCAGGTGTTTCAGGATCGGGCCAGTCGGCATTTTCGTAAGTCGGGATATTAAAGTGAATGAACATACCGAAGCGCAGGTCGACGAATTTTTGCTGCAATACCGACAATGGTTGCTGCGTTTTTGAAATGCCCTGGGCATTTACGTTGGTTACACTTAAAATAAGCGCACAACAAAAAACCAGCAACAGTTTTGTTTTGATAGTAATGTTAATCATAGCAGATAGAATGTTTATTAATTAAGGTGTTTGTAAACAGCTAAGTTTGTGAAAAACGGCCAACTAAAAATAAATTCATATTGGCATATTATTCAACTATATTAACACCTGCCCATCCTATACCCTGGTTAATTTAACCGGAGCTGTATGATAAGCATTCCACTGGCATACATAAACATTTTTATCCTCATCAACACACACATCGTGCCCGTGCTGAAAAATGCGGCCTGGCGCTTGTAAAGTAGGTTGTAAAACACCGTTCTTATACACGGGCGCAGCACCGCCAGGGTTTGAGATCACTTTATTTTCTTTATCCAATATGGTTACAAAGCCCGAGAAGTCAAACCTGTTGCCGCCGGCATCTTTACTCCAGCAAACACCCGCGTAAATATTTTGGTCGTTAATTACCGCCCGGCAAACGTACATACCCGGCATATCAATGCGTTTTATGAATTTACCATCCATAGTAAATATTTTAAAGCAGTTTTCCTCGCGGGAGGTACAAACCAGCGTTGGATTATTCTTGTCCCGGGTATCTACCGTGATGCCGTGAGCATTAACCAGGTTATGGTCCTTATTGGTGTTGTTATGCCCGCCAAAATGACGAATATACTGCCCCTTGCTATCGTAATGTATAATATAGTCAGACCCATAACCATCGGCCACATAAATATCGCCGTTGGGTGCTACCGCGGTTTCTGTTGGTTTAAAAGGCTCATTGTCTTTATAAACACCAATGGTGCGTGGGTGCCCGATAGCAAATATCAGCTTACCATCAACCGTGGTTTTTAACACCTGCCCCGATTGACCGTACGAGTTACCTGTTTTATCAACCGCCCAGCCGCAATCGGTAAGCAGCAGAAAATCTTCGCCGCCTTCCTTGCTGATGGTTAGCCCATGGCCGCCCGGCAAAGCCGTACCCCAATAGTCAAGCAATTTGCCCGATTTATCAAAAATAAGAATGTTGTTTTGGGTATGATCGCCCAGCATAATTAACCGGCCTTTACTATCCTGAACCATTTCGTGGCAATTGGCCAGCGGGTGGCTGTTTACACTAATCTTGGCCCAACCTTTATCGGCTTTGTAGGTATAGCCGCCCTGGCCTATAATCTGGTCGTCGGGCTTAAGGTCCTTATGTAAAATGGCAAAACTATTTACCGGTGCGGCGGCAACCAATGCCGAGGCAACAGCGGTGTTTTTTATAAAATCTCTTCTTTCCATAATGTAATAATAGTATCAAGTAGTCAGTAACAAGTATCAAGGCAGCTGCGGAACGCGGCTACCTTTTCAATGGCCGTTTAATTGGTTAAAACAGTTCTAATATCAGATTTATTTTGGTATTTGTACATACAATTGAAAGATACTTTCAGGGCAGACGCATTACACCATGGTTTTCTTCCATTTTCCACGCTTAAATAATACGTAAGCGGCTATGGTTAATCCAATTTCGGCCACAGGGATAGATATAAAAACGCCGGTTGGCCCCATCGCAAAATACTTTGCCATTAGATAAGCAAAAGGGATTTGGAATAACCAAAAAGTGAAAACATTGATTTTAGTCGGTGTCCAGGTATCACCGGCACCATTAAACGCGCTGGTTAATACCATACCTATTCCATAAATAATAAAGCCGACGCTCAAAATTTGTAATGAACGGGTAGCCACTTTTTTTACAGCCTCATCGTCGGTAAAAAACGAAGCAAACAAATGGCCGCAGGTTAAAAACAAAATGCTTACGATACCTAAAAATACCACCGTATACTTTATCGTTTGAAATACCGATTGTTCGGCGCGGTCAACGTGCCCTGCGCCTAAATTTTGCCCCACCAAAGTTGCAGCAGCATTGCTCAACCCCCACGCCGGCAACAGGAAAAACATCATTAACCGCAGCGAAGTTTGATACCCTGCAGAGCCGTGGTCGCCGCCTGTTGTCGCAACCAATTGCGCCAAAAATATCCAGCTGCAACTGGCTATTACAAATTGCAAAATACCAGGCGCGGCAATTTTAATAATCGCTTTAATCTGTTGCCAATCGGGTATAAAATAGCTCAGGCGGATTTTTAAAGCATTTTTGCCATTAAATAAATTATAAACCTGGTATGTAACACCCAAACCACGACCAATGCTGGTGGCTATGGCTGCTCCCGTTAAGCCAAAGGCCGGGATTGGCCCAAGCCCCCTGATGAAAATAGGACATAAAATAATGTTTGCAATGTTGGCAAGCCATAAACTACGCATAGCGATTGCGGCGTTGCCGGCCCCTCTGAAAATGCCGTTAATTAAAAACAGCAATACAATAATGATGCTGCCGCCCATCATAATGCGAACGAATGGAGTACCATGGTCTGCGGTTTCTGCCGAAGCGCCCATAATCAAAAGCAGGCCCCGGGCATGTAAAAATCCAAAAATACTTATCCCCAGGTTTATAAGCACGGCTATAATGATGGTTTGCATCCCGGCTTTTGACGCGGCTTCTGGATTTTTTTCGCCAATGCGGCGGGCAACAACTGCTGTTGCAGCCATACTTAAACCTATGGCCAGCGAATATATAACGGTTAAAACAGATTCGGTTAAACCTACTGTTTGAATTGCGTGACTGCTGTTTTTTAAATGGCCTACAAAATAAAGGTCGACCAGTGCAAAAACAGATTCCATAGCCATTTCCAGCATCATGGGTATGGCCAATAAAACAATTGCCCTTTTTATACTGATTGATGTTAAATCAACCTCCTGGCCCTTGATAGCCTGTTTTAAAACCGAGAAAAAAGAAGATACCTTACCCTTTGCAGTAAATGAGTGTGACATAAATATAAGCTTGTGTTTTTTAGGGAGCGGCGTTTTATCTGAGACCCTGGATAGCAAATATAATGAAACCTTTGCTTATGCAAGTTGTGACTAAGAATCAATTTTAGCTTAAGGTATTACTCAAATAAAACATTCAGGTTTGCGAACCGCATACGCCCCCCGTCCCTTAATTGCCTGGTGGTAGCGTGTTATATCGTTGATCGGTACTTCTGAATCACTTATCAGGCGGGACAAAAATCATATTGATTATTTTTTTTAAAAGTACTTTGAAATGAAAAGTAAATTGATAATTTTGTCTTACACTCGAGGAGTGCCGTTAACTGAATGCATTTTAATTATTAAATGATAATGTTAACAAAGTTTAGATAATTTCAGATGGGTAAGCAAACTGATTCCTTTTACAACAGATTCTCATTCTTATATCCATTGGTAGATGTTTTCCTGAAACCACAAAAGAAAGTTTTATTTAACGAGATTAACTTGCTGCCCGAGGGTAATTTACTGGAGATTGGTGTTGGCAACGGCGCTCATTTCCATCGCTATAAAAAGCATAAGATAATTGGCATCGATACATCCGCAGCAATGCTTGAAATCGCCTGCCAAAAGGCGCGCGAAAATATTAAGGTTTTTAAGATGGATGGTAAATCACTGTTGTTTGATAATGAACATTTCGATTACGTTGTGCTCTCCCATGTAATTGCGGTAGTAGATGATCCGGAGCTATTATTGAAAGAAGTATTAAGAGTGTTGAAACCGCAGGGACAGGTATTTATTCTTAATCATTTTACACCCGATAACTGGTTCAAGTATATCGATAGTGCATTTGAGATGATTTCAAAGGTTCTCCACTTCAGATCGGTTTTTTATATTGATCAAATAGCAGCGATCAACAGGTTTACTCTTTTAAAGAAGGTTCATCTGGGCTTAGCATCCTATTTCAAACTTTTAATTTATCAGAAAAATTGAGAAAGAAGTATATTTTTATTTGCATATCGCTGCTCATCAGTTTGTTTATTTACCTGTTTTATCGAACAGACAGGACTGTTGTGAACGAAATCGTCATCCGGGTGATTTCACTTGCAACCTACGCAAGGTTAAAGGCATATATCGTGACGGTATTACCATTGAATAACATGATAATTTACTCTTTACCCGAAGGGCTCTGGGTATTTTGTATTACGCTTACTTCGAAACCCTATTACATTACCCGGAATAATTGGCGAATTGACGGGATGTTTATCCCGCTTATATTTTGTGTTAGTTTAGAAATACTTCAGCTCTTCCATATTGCCAATGGACGGTTTGACTTTATGGACATTGGAGTTTCTGTTGTGTTTTGGTTATTAGGTAGTTATATTGTGAGTGACAAGTGCGAAAAACAGGATATTTTTACCCGGCCAAACTCAAAAACCATTGTTTGCCTGGCCAGTTATTGCATAGTTTATTTAGCTCATGTTTTTAAATAGGATAAAAATTATACTTAACGGACATGGACAGAATTAAGGAACATCTGAAAAGCTATAGATATTCTATACGGGGAATATCGCTGGCATTTAGATTTGAACATAACATGATCTTTCACCTTGCCGCTGCTATTGCCGTCCTCGCGGCCAACATACTACTGAAAGTCAGCCAGATAGAATTGCTCATTACACTGATACTGATTGGCCTGGCATGGATGGCGGAGATATTTAATACAGCCATCGAAAAATTAGCGGATAGGGTTACAAAAGAACAAGATCCATTAATTGGACAGGTAAAAGACCTGGCCTCCGGAGCTGTGTTGATTGTTTGTTTTTTCGCGGTGTTATGTGCCGTGATTATATACTTGCCTTATTTGTTAAAATAATTTCACAGGGCTAGCCCACCCCCAAAATCATCCTAACATTAGCCGCCTCACACGCTAATTTATACGGGGGATCAAATCATCTTAAGTCTTCCTGATGAATGTAAATGAAAAAAAGACCTTTCAGGTGGATTTTTTATTTCAGCGAATGCGGAGGAGAGTTTATCAGAATACTTATCCGGTATTTTATACAGGGCGAGATGCATCGGTAAAATTGTGTAATACTCGTTTGGCTAAAAGCTGTCAGAAATATAATAACCCCATTTAAACCCTTCCCAAATTTCAAAAACTATTCAGTTGGGTTGTGAAAAATAATTTTATTAAACTATTAAATCTATCGATTTAATATACTATTATTGCCCCGACAGTTATTTTTGCAGATAAATAGCATTAAAACAACTTTTTTTATACCCGATATCTTAATTCTAAAATGCCAGATCAAAAACCAAAACAAACCGCTCTTGGTGATGTAGCCGCCAGGCAGTTAGCCGTTGCAACCCGTACCGTACCGCAACTATCAACCATTACGCCCCGCTGGCTTACACACCTGCTAAACTGGATTCCTGTTGAATCGGGTGTATATCGCTTAAACAAGGTGATAGATGCCAACAATGTAGAGGTAGACTGCTCCAACCGCGACGAGCGCGAATTACCGTCAACATTTGTTGATTATGAGGAAAACCCACGTGAGTACAATTTAAGCGCTGTAAATACGGTATTAGACGTACACACCCGTGTATCTGACCTGTACAGTAAGCCTTACAACCAGATAAGCGAACAATTACGGCTCACTATCGAAATTGTTAAAGAACGACAGGAAAGCGAACTGATCAACAATACCGAATACGGATTATTAAGCAGCGTAGCCGCATCGCAAAAAATTAAAACAAGGTTGGGCCCGCCTACCCCCGACGACCTGGACGAACTGATTACCAAGGTTTGGAAAGAACCGGGTTTCTTTCTGCTGCACCCCTTGGCCATTGCCGCTTTCGGCCGCGAGTGTACCCGCCGTGGTGTACCGCCGCCAACCGTTTCTTTGTTTGGTTCGCAGTTTATTACCTGGAGAGGGATTCCGCTTATTCCGTCAGACAAGTTGCCTATCGTTAATAACAAATCAAAGATCATTCTTTTGCGCACGGGCGAGAGTCGCCAGGGTGTTGTAGGCCTGTTTCAACCTGGTTTACCGGGCGAGCAATCTCCGGGTTTATCTGTACGGTTTATGGGCATCAACAATAAAGCTATTGCCTCATACCTGGTTTCGCTTTACTGCTCATTGGCTGTATTGGTTGATGACGCTATAGCTGTTTTGGAGGATGTTGATTTAGGTAATTACCATGAGTACAAATATTAATCCGGATAACTTGCCCAACTTGCAGGAATTAGAGCAGCTGGCCAACCAGTTCTTTAAATCGGGACCAGGCGGCGTTGTAAACCAATTACCTGTTCAGCAGGTGCCCGAAGCTTTTCCGTTGCCGGGTGCTATTGTTGATACCGCGTCATTTACTTCGCCGCAACAGCCTGCGGCATCTGTTCCTTCAAGTACAATTGGGGGCGGTGGCATTTCACCATCTGCCATCAATCAAAATAACGCTATTAATCTTAAAGATCCACAAACCAGTTTTGCCGATCCTAATTTGAATACCCATCCCACGCCATCGGCTCCTGTACAAAACAGCGCTCCTGCCGGGTTTGGAGGACAATTGCCTACACAACCTGGGGTTGGTTACGACTCTTACCTGGTTAAAACAGATCTTATACCTGATGTGCCATTAAAACAAAATTTCCAGGTTGAGCAACTTTCACCAGCGCCTGAAAACCTGGTCCAGTTGCCATATCAGCAGGACCAGGCATTTGATATTGACCTGAAGAAAATATTGAACAACATTCGTACTTCAGGCCCTTCAAATGGTTTGCCGTTTACCGGAGCACCTTCCGCCGCGGAAATCCCATTTTATTTTTTATCGGATAATCATGGTTTGCCAACGGTTAAACCGGAGCCGGAAAAAGTTAAGCACGCAGGCTTTAGCAATATCATTAGCCCCCCTTTTGATGTAAACATTGTAAGGCGCGATTTCCCGATATTGCAGGAACTGGTTAACGGAAAACAGTTGGTATGGCTGGATAACGCAGCAACCACGCAAAAACCCAGGCAGGTAATTGACCGTATCAGCTATTTTTACGAGCACGAAAACTCCAACATCCACCGCGCAGCACATGAACTGGCAGCAAGGGCTACCGATGCCTATGAAGGCGCACGCAAAAAAGTACAAAACTTTTTAAATGCCCGTTCCATCAATGAGATCATATTTGTTCGCGGAGCCACGGAGGCCATTAACCTGGTAGCCAAAAGCTGGGGCGAACAGTACTTGAACGCCGGTGATGAGATTATTGTAAGCCAACTGGAACACCACGCCAATATTGTTCCGTGGCAGCAACTGGCGGCCAAAAAAGGGCTAAAAATCAGAGTTATGCCAGTTGATGACGACGGGCAAATACTCATTGATGAATATGTAAAACTACTTGGCCCCAAAACAAAACTGGTTTCTTTTACGCAGGTATCAAATGCCTTAGGTACAGTAACACCGGCCGCGCAAATTGTACACCTGGCGCATTTGGCAGGCGCTAAAGTATTGGTTGATGGAGCACAATCGGTATCGCACATGCCGGTTGATGTGCAGGCCTTAAATGCCGATTGGTTTGTTTTTTCGGGACACAAGGTATTCGGACCAACCGGAATTGGTGTGCTTTATGGGAAGGAAGATCTTTTAAACGAAACCCAACCATGGCAAGGTGGTGGCAATATGATTAAGGATGTAACTTTTGAGTATACCCAATACCATGATGCCCCCGGCCGCTTTGAAGCCGGAACCGGTAATATTGCCGATGCCGTTGGCCTTGGCGCTGCAATTGATTATGTTACCCGCTTGGGTATGCCACTGATAGCGCAATATGAGCACTACCTGTTGGTTTACGCCACCCAATTATTAAAAGAAGTAAAAGGGATACGCCTGATAGGTACTGCGCCCGATAAAGCCAGTGTTTTATCATTTGTATTGGATGGCTACAAAACCGAAGAAGTAGGTGCAGCTTTAAACCAACAGGGCATTGCCGTTCGCTCCGGTCACCATTGCGCCCAGCCCATATTGCGGCGGTTTGGTGTAGAAGCGACAGTCAGGCCCTCACTGGCATTTTATAATACCTGTGCCGAAATTGATTTGCTGGTAAATACCCTCCACAGTCTTAAAAGATAAACCAGCCCATGAAAGACGATAAATTTGACGGCTTTATACAAACGCTTTATGAAACCCATAAAGCCGAATGGGAGGCTACGCCAAAGATCAGGGCTTGTGTAGGCTGGCTGTCTGATCTTTTTGAGTTTCTGTTTCCAAATAACCATGCCAACAAGCTATCTATATACGGTGGTCATTTAAAAAAGAACCAGATAGACCTGGAGAATATCCTGTTAAGCTACCTGGATCCGAAGGATATCGATATTGAGGAGGCCGTTATTTCATTTTATGATTCGCTGAACGAAATTTACCAGGACCTGAGAAAGGACGCATCCATGATCTACGAAAAAGATCCTGCAGCCACCAGCGTGCATGAGGTAATTGTATCCTATCCCGGCTTCTATGCAATAGCGGTTTACCGTATAGCACACCAGCTTACCCGGTTGGGCATACCCATTTTACCCCGGATATTATCTGAACACGCGCATGGCAAAACAGGTGTTGATATTCATCCTAAAGCTCAAATTGATACGCCCTTTTGTATCGATCACGGCACGGGGATAGTTATAGGCGCAACCAGTATCATTGGCAAACATGTAACCATATATCAAGGCGTAACCTTAGGGGCGGCACAGGTAAGCAAGGAACTATCCGAAACAAAACGGCACCCTACAGTGGAGAATAACGTAGTTATTTACGCCCGCAGCACCATTTTAGGCGGCCGCACGGTAATTGGCCATAACAGCGTAATTGGAGGCAGCGTGTTCCTGACAAAAAGCGTCCAGCCGTTTTCGCATGTTTTTAATACCCATCAATTACGAATTGAGGTAAAAGAAAACCTGCAATAATTTTTAAAACATGGTTTCTAAACTTAACTCATCAGAGATAATTCATTTCCTGCTTATTCTTTTGATCATCCTGATACCTGCAAGGCTGTTAGGCGAATTGTGCCGCAGGTACAAGCTACCCGCTATTATTGGCGAAATTTTCGCGGGCATCATTGTTGGCCCTACCCTATTGGGTTTATTATTCCCATCTGTTTTTAAAAGTATCTTCCTGGCTACCCCGCATGCATTTGAAGCATTTGACGGCATCGCCAACATCGGCATCATCTTACTGATGTTTATTGCAGGCTTTGAAGTAGATCTGAAACAGATACGCCAGAATGGGAAACAGGCCATCAGCATCAGTCTTACCGGTATCATATTCCCTTTTGCCATTGGATTTGCTTCGGTATGGTATCTGTACCAAAGTCATTTTGCCAATGGCTTTAATAACCAGCTGGTGACGTCGCTATTTTTCGGAACGGCATTGTCTATCACCGCCCTTTCTGTAATTACCAAAATATTGCTCGACCTGGATATCCTGAACACCCGCATAGGCAATATTGTATTAACTGCCGCTATGGTTGACGATTTCCTGGGCTGGATCTTATTCTCGGTCATCATTCAGCTGATGAATGTGGGCAAAGGCGAAGCATCATTCTGGTCGGTAAGTATTGTGGTGCTTTATGCCGTTTTCATGTTAACAGGCGGCCGATGGCTCATCCACAAACTATTAACATTTGCAGGTAAAGGCGAAAAACCTGGCCGTGTACTTACTATGGCCGTTTGCCTTTGTTTAATCAGCGCCTGTATTACCGAAGGCCTTGGGGTGCGCGGTATATTTGGCGCCTTCCTGGTTGGCGTTGGCATTAACGATTCCAAATATTTTACCGAGAAGCACAAGCATGTATTACACCAGTTTACCATCAACGTACTGGCACCTCTTTTCTTCGCCTCGGTTGGCTTAAGGCTGAATTTTATAGCCAATTTTAACCTGGAAGTGGTGGTTATTATATTGATTATTGCCTGCCTGGCCAAATTGCTTGGCGCGGGCATTGGCAGCGCCATGAGTGGAATGAGCAAGAACGAATCTATAGCAGTCGCCTTCGGCATGAATGCAAGAGGGTCACAGGAGATTGTGCTGGGCTTATTAGCTTTACAAGCAAAAATAATAAGCGAGCCCGTATTTGAAGGTCTTGTAGTAATGACGGTGGTTACCATGATCATCTCCGGGCCAATCATGAAACATTACTTTTTGAAGGAGCAAAAACTACAGTTAGTTGAAACGACCTGATTATGAGCAGGATATTTTTACACTACCCAATAAAAAACTGTAAGCCGAACATACGTTCAGCTTACAGTAAGGGATTTAGTGGGGGCGGAGGGATTTGCATTACCCTTGCATTGCTCTGATATTTTGTAATGGCTTAATTTCTCACAAGTGATCCTCCAGCGTGCAGCCGCAAAACACTGTGCGCTAAATGGGGAACAATTTATTTTACAATAGTCAAATTTCTTTTTATTAGTTACGGGATAGGTCATTTTACCTTACATAAGTAAAAATAATAGCCCCGATTTTAAGTAGGGTTCAACTCAGACAGTGGATAAACTATAGAATGCGCCGTCAAAACTTCATTCGGACCGTAAACTCGTCACCGGATTACTTATAGCAGCTTTGATCGCCTGGAAGCATACCGTCAGCAACGCTATGCCTATAATTGCTACGCAGGATATTCCAAAAACCCACCATTCGATATTTATCCTGAACGCATAGCCTTGCAGCCATTTATTCATTAACCACCATGTTATTGGCGTTGAAATGAGAAAAGCTACTACAACAAGCCTTAAAAAATCTTTTGAAATAAGGCTGATGATAGTTGAAACCGACGCTCCCAGCACTTTGCGGATACCAATCTCCTTGGTGCGGTTAACAACCGCGAGCGCCGAAAGCCCCAGCAGGCCAAGGCATCCCAGGAAAATGGCAATGCCGCCTGCGCAGCCAATGATATTGCTTAATCTTGTTTCGGCTTTATAGAAGCGGTTAATATCATCGTCCAGAAAATTATATTGTAACGGGTAATCGGGCACGATTTTTTTCCATGCGGAATTTATAGCAGCCAAAGCTTTTGAAGGATTGCCTGGCTGCAGGCGCACATAAATAAAACCGGGACTTTCCCCGCCCCGGGCAAACTGGTGAAACAACACCGGTTGCACCCGATCAGCAAGGGCCTCGTAATTAAAATCGCGGACAAGGCCAATCACCGTCGGGTTTTTAAAGCTATCCTTACCATAACCTTCCAATTGGCGGCCTATGCAGTTTTCGGGGTGCCATCCCAATTCGTGCATCATAGATTCATTAATGATCACAGCGTTCACGGTATCTGAAGCAATTGCCCGGTCAAAATTTCTTCCTGCAAGCAGGTGCATCCCCAGGGTAGGTATGTAGTCGGGATCGATATGAAAGTTCTTTGTATTTATCGATTTGCCCTGGTAACTAAAATCTCTGAAACCCGTGCCTTCATGCTCACCAAGACCATTGTCGGCACTGGCCAAACCCGAAATGCCGGGCTGACCGGAAAGTTCCTGTTTGAAAATCGGTATTAAGTGTTTCGTGTCCGACACCCACAACGTCTCTACACCAAGCACATTCGCTTTATCAAAGCCAGGATTTTTTGACTCCATGTAATTTAGTTGCTGCATAATGATTATTGCAGAAACAATAAGCGTAGCCGAAAGAACAAACTGAAAAGTTACCAATGCCTTTGTGAAAAAATTGGCCCCGCCTATTTTTATTTTAGCCTTCAATACGTCGACCGTATTAAAGCCTGACAATACCAAAGCAGGGTAGCATCCGGAGAGCAGGCCAACAATCAGCACCAAGCCGGCAATGAGGCCGGTTAACTGCGGGAATTGTGCGAAAGAGAAACTCAGCTCCCTTCCTGATAATTGGTTAAAGTAAGGTAAAAGCAGGTATACAAGTGCCAGGCCTACCATCGTCGAAAAAAAAGAAAGCAATAATGATTCTGTCAAAAACTGGATTACCAAAGCTTTCCTGGTGCCGCCAGTAACTTTCCTGACGCCGACTTCTTTTGCCCTGTTTGCCGAACGGCCTATAGAAAGAGTGGTGAAATTGATACAGGCGATTAATAAAACCCCGGCAGCGATACTCAATAGCATCCAAATTGATTTTGGGTCGACAGGCGGAATCTTAACACCCATCAGTTCCGGACTGGTATGCACATCCCTGATTGGCACCAGGTTATACCCACCTGATTTTTCGTCCGGAAAATGCCTGCGCCAGAAACTGGTCAACAACTTGTTATCATTCACCAATGAGCTTCCGGATTTTAACTGAACCAAGGTCATAAACGAATTCATCCACCAGTCGTGGGTAGCCATCTTTCCGGTGGTGTTAGCAAAACAATCAAAGTTGATAAGCATGCTGTATTGGAACGAAGAATTGGATGGCGGATTTTCGGCTATTGCTGTAACTATAAAGGTTTCAAACACATCCCCGATCTTTACCTGTACTGACTCGCCAATGGCATTTACTTTACCAAACAATCTTTCGGCAGTGTTTTCAGTTAATACCATGCTGTGCAAACCGTTGATTGCCGATTTGGCATTCCCGTATTTAAATTTAAACGAAAAAATATTGAAGAACGACGTGTCGGCATAGGCGATATTTTCCCGCCTCCCCTCGTTTTTTATTTTTACGAATGTTTCATAGGGTTGTATATAACGAACATAACGCTCTACTCCCGGTAACTCCTGTTTCATGGCAGGCCCCAGGGGCATCGGGGTATAAATCACTCCCTGGAGCGCTTTTATGTTTTGCTTTGCATTTCCATCCAAAACAAGATAGGTGTTGCTTGCATTTTTATGGAAACCATCAAAGCTAAATTCATTAATGGCATACAACATGAACAGGCTGAAACAAGCAATCCCGACAGACAATCCAAATATGTTAATGAAAGACAACGTTTTTTGTTTTGCCAATGTGCGCCAGGCAATTTTTAAATAACTCCTAATCATATAATTGCGGTTTAATTTTACCGGAGCCCAATTTGGCGGCCCTCCTGAACGCAATATTACCGGCTGTAGGCGTAACCGGGGTGCCAACTTATCAATTGGTACCCCTTCTTTCAAGCTATTCTTGTATTCCACCGGGGTTTTGCCGGTCATCTCTTTAAAAACCCGGTTGAAAGTTGTTTTGGAATTAAACCCCGACTCATAGGCAATCCCCAGCAGTGTGAGCCGGTCGTGGGCCGGGTCCTGCATTTTCCGGACAATTTCACGAACCCTGAACTCATTAATAAAGTCGCTGAAGTTCTTTTCCATCCCCACATTAATAATGCGTGATAAATCGTGCGGATGGATATTCAGCTTTACCGCCAGGGAGGTCAACGTCAATTCGGCATCTGCGTAAAGACGGTTTGCGGCTACGGCTTCCTTTAGCCTGCGGCTTTTTTCCTTTGCATCATACCTGTCTGTTACGGGCGTAGCCGATTGTATGCTGCTATCCGGTTTAAGCATCACGTCAGCAGCCAGCCCAATAAGCACGAAAGCAACGGTAAAGCTCAAGGCATCGTTAAACAGCCATAATATGCAAAGCAGGGCCAGCAGATGGAGGGCCTTGTCCAACCGGCGGAAGGCAAAGCGGGGCCTATCCATTAGCACCGGCTGCAAACTATTATAAAAATGCTGTATCAACCGGTGCGATAGGTATAAATAAATAACAACCGAAATGAGCACCAGACAGCCCGGCATCCAATACGCAACCAGCAAAGGGCAAAAATGCAGCATATCTTTTCGGGCAAATTGCAGGTTTGGCAACGTCATCCTCCGTACGTAAAAGTACAACAGCGGCCCCAGCGCCGGTAACAAAATTGGCGAAAGCCCGCCCGTCTTGAGTACGATTACAGCTAAAGCGGCACTTAAAAACAGGTTGGCTGCCTGCCCTTCCCTTTTTGCGAATGCTAAAAGCAGCGCAAGCGTAAACCCCGAAAACAGGGTTGCCATGGCAGCCACATGGTAAAGGTTAATATGGAATATATCAGGATTCAAATTGCCCAGGGGTTATTTCAAATGTACGATATATTGATATATGGAAATTATGTGATGATAAATATGTTTTACCCCGCCTTTGTTTGGCCTGTGGTCGGTGTTCACCGCACAAGTCCCAGTTGGCGTTACGGAAGCCCGGTAGTATATAGATTTGCAACTAAAGCATATGTAAAATACGAGCTTTGGCTGGTGCGGGGATAACGTCGACCAGAAGCTGAACAACACGGACATGATTCCGCTGATAATAATCACTTTTCACAGCATCTTTTTCAGCTACAAAGCATCTTCCAGGTAACATTTTATTGGATCGATAAAATCTCTTGTTATTTTAACTTTCAGATTCATGATTAGGGATATAAGTCCTCCACTAAGCTACGAGCCAAATCAACAAAAGCCACTACTGTATTAAAAAAATCAAAATCCAGATGTTCTTTACAAAAACAGTTACATTTGATTTATGGACAACCTAATCCAAGACACCGTCAATTATAACAGTGCGTACATTAGCTTAAGTTTATTGGATGAATTAGATTACTGTCTTGGTGGCTATGGTAAACCAACGCCTGAATTTATATTTTCGCTAAATACGTTTATTGAATCATTTATTGGCTGTTCGGAATTTTATACCTCACTTGATGAACTCAATCATCTAAGTCTGACCGCCGCAGCAATCTTTCCCAGTGGCCGACCGATCCTGAACATGCTTGTCCGTGAGACTGGACTAAAATTTGTTAGTGGGGTTTTGGAAGCACCTTCACGAGTAATTTTCAAAATCGACCGGGAGGGTAAAAGTAAAAAAGAGGCTGAACAAGAATTCATCAGCCAATATGGCCGGAACTTGAAAACTGATTACTTCAGTCAGAGTGACGTGAGCAAAACAGTAGATATCCTACCGTTGGTTACAGGCGCATTTAACGAGGAAAAAGAATTTATTGTTTCTGAAGTGCGCACAACTACACATGCTTTGATTAGTAACCTGATCAGTGTTTCCAACACTTCCAGTATTCAGACGACCTTACCGATCGGGCTATTTGGTCAACAGGTTAACGAGATCCGGAAAGTGCCTTATTCTATCGACGCTTTGCAAAAACTAGCGTCGCTTCATCAAATTCAACTTGACGAACTTCTTCAAAATTTAGGCTATTCTTATTTGCCGATCCCCCCATTTACCAATATTCTACTAAGCCAACTCAATAATATTAGTGAAATCCCCGCTAAATTGATTCAATTACGGGCTGATTTTCAGGAATTACGCGAACGGTTCATCGCATTAGAACAGCGGATTTACGATTCTCCGACTATAAAACAACAATTAGAAGCGCGGCGTGCTTTTAACGATTTTTGGGCTACCTTCATCAAAAAGTATGATATCAAAAACCACCGATTAGTGCATAATCACTTGGATATTTTTCAAAATGCTGATCTGGACAAAAGCGCTAATAATTTAATCAAAACCAACCATTTGAAGGACGGCCTCAGCGAGATTAATTATGCCAAGATCTTAGGGAAAGCTGTTACCAAATCGATAGACTGGTTCAAAGACCGGCGGGTAATCAATCGTTTCAAAGGACTCACGAATATTTGGGAATTATTTCAGAACAGCACCAATATAACACAGCAGCTTAAACATTTTGAACGGCTTTTTGGCGTAACATTCAGCAATGCTGAACTCAACCGGGTACACCAATTCATTGGTCAAAAAATGAACAATTTACCAAAGGATGTCCATGCTTAACAGAACGTCTACTGGAGTATTCATTGCAGACGGTAATGGTTATCGTCAAGCGCCTGCTGAAATGGCCGCTTTATCTTTTGTCGGATGTGCAGAATATATGGGGTATCATCCAGATCAATTACTTTTTTATTATCAAAGCAAAAGCCAAAAGATAACGAATATCGCTTTTGAAATATTCACCCGAAACATCGTTTTTTTACATACAGATAAAAAGGTCACCTTTATTGATAGCCGGGAATTAAAAAAAGCCATGGAAGGATTTTCTGTAGCCAAATACTACACCAGTGGTGATATCATGCAGATTTTGGAATCCGGGATAGAAAATGAATCGCTATCGGCGGACTTCCTTGCCAAGGTTTTAAATCTTGCCAATGTTGCTCATAACGGCATGTTCTACTCTCCCAAGATCAAAACTTATCTTTATTTTACCAACGGAAAACTCAGCAACTTTCAATATGACGATGGTTTTTCAGTAAGAGCGAAAGAGTTAAAACAAGTAAACAAAACGATATATGATCTTTTAGCAAAAGCCGCTTATAAATATCGACCGAATGACGAATTCGGCGCGCAAAAAGAGATCAATATTCAATCTGAAGCTTGGGCGACAATCCCTGAGGCTTTTGGTAATGAATTCATTCCATTTCATCGCTACGACGGCGGGTTAGTGAACTTACACATGATCAAAGTTACTCATTATCAACATCCCATAAATCGAGCCGAATTTATGGATCTAAATTATGGCCGTTATCAAGTAATCACTGGTAACGGAACCGGCGACGTGGTCCTCCGCTTAAATCGTTTTAATTACCGTTTTAATCAAAGCGGCGATCTCATCAAATCTTGGTCATCCCCAAGCAATCATAAGTGAGCAGATATCTAAATGTTTTTATTCTTTTAAAATCCTCTGAATCATATTTACACGCCCACTATTAAAATAACCTTAACCCTTGGCTTCGCAATATTCCCGGATCAACCGCGCACTTCCTATCTTAAAGATTTTTTAGCGACCAACCTGGACTAGTACCGAGATGGAGCGGCTAATCTGACCTTTTATCAGGGCTGGGCCTAATTTCTGTATGACGAAGACCTACAGGCTGATAACCAGCTTGGAAGCCACCTTATATAATGACCTTGGTAACTTAAATTTCAATAATCCGTAGCCCAAGTCAATTTAATGAAGGCATCCAGAGTTAAAAGAATTATATATATTAAACACAAAAATAATAAATCTATAAAATGCCAAATTTAAAAGGATTAGGGTTACAGAACTTTAGAACTTTCACTATAAAAGAAGATCTTGAATTTGCACCGATTACCTTGATTACTGGAACCAATAATGCAGGAAAAAGCTCTGTTTTCAAAGCAATACAGTTCTTGGTTCATAATTTTGAAAATGGAATCGTTTCGGAAACCTTAGATTTTAAGAATATGAGGCATGAACTTGGAAATCTTGAACGTATTATCAATCGCGTCTCAATGGCGACATTCAAAAACTCAGAGGTTCCAAAAAATAATAGCATGTATTCCCGGCTTTCTGATTTTCGTAATGAAACCGGCGATGGTCCCAGTAGATTGCCAATTTTTGAAGATGACGAAGATTTAGTTTTTTCTTTTCCTATAACCATAGGAAGCGGTCGGGAGATCACTGCGTCATTTGAGATAAGATATGGTCTCAATCGTATAGTAAGGAATACTACACCTATTGAAAAATCCATATTTCACGGAATTAAAAATATTGCTGTTGTAAAGGATGGTAAATATCTGCATTGGTCTAATCTTATAGACTATACGCAGAGTTATGAGGACGGACCTTATTGGGATATGCAAACAAGTGTTGATCTGAAAAAAATCATCCAACTTCTCTTAGATGCACCTTTCATAAATAATGAAAATGAATATGAACCTAATCAAAAATTCGAAAAATTTCTCACTCTTGACCTTTTTGCGAGAATTAAAAAGTCCGGAAAGATCTATTTTGACTTACCATTTTTTAATAAGAAAATAGACGCTTATGAAGACTTTATAGAGAAACTAAGCGAAGGAAAATATTTATTCTCTGATTATTTAAAATTAGAGGAAGAGGAAAGAATTAAGCTCTTGGCAATAGAAGAAAAGGTCACTACCGAATTACTTTTTGGAAAAAGCAATAATCATAGCGAAGTTATAGAGAGTTTTAAAAATAGTTTCTCTAGCATTTTTGGCGGAATGGACAGAGATATCATTAGTGCAGAATTACGAGAAGCGTCATCTGATAAAGAATCAAATGCTAAAGAAGAAAAAAATATTAGAGATCTTTTCAAAAACCATTTGCCTCAAACAACGCCTAATAGCCAAATTTTCACAACATTATTAGGAGCCATTGAAAAAGATTTTTTAGATGCTGTCGGAAAAACCTTTGAAAGTTTGAAAAAGGTCTATTTTTTACCGACTACAAGGGGCRGAAATAGAGAATGGTTCATAGATGAACAGAATAGCGAGGACATTCAGATCGCAAGAGACTTTTCTGCTATATATCTGGAACATCATAAGCAAATTCAGAATTTTGTAAACTTCTGGATAGGAAACGGAGAGATCGATGAAAATGGACAGAAGAAACAAAAAGGTTTTAAGATCGGAAAGGAACTGTATGTTTTCAGAGACGAGACAATTGGTTTAACTAAAATTTTCCTGGTTAATTTTGACGGGTCAAAAACACCGCTTGTTGATTTGGGATACGGTGTATCGCAACTGCTCCCAATCATCATGCAAATTGCAATTGTCGCTCATAAGCAGCAGAGACAACATGAGTACAATCATAATTATCAAGATGATGAACATGAAAATGCAATCTATTTTAGCCCTTCGACTCTATTGATAGAAGAACCGGAAGCCAATCTCCATCCGTCCTTACAGTCAAAAATTGCCGAAATGTTGATCGATGCTGCCTCAAGATATAACATTCAGTTTCTTTTAGAAACGCATAGCGAATATCTGATTTACAAATTTCAGGAATATATCGGAAGGAAAGTACTATCCCCCGGTGATATTAAAATGTATTATTTCAATCATCCGAATGATGTTAAAGAAGGACTGAAAGAAAAATACGTCAATGAAGTGAAGATAGATGACGATGGTAGCATCGAATATGAAAAATATTTTGGTGAAGGTTTTTTTGACGAACAGACTAATTTGAAACTTAGTTTACTGAATATTCAGAGAGACCGTTTTATTGAAGATTATGTGTCAATAAACGAGAAATTAATAACGTCCGGCGAAGCACTTAAAGACTATGATGATAAAATTAATGAACTAAATCTTAAATTATCAACAACAACTTCTGGAAAGACTGAGTTGGAGAAACAGCTCCTTGAAATAAAAGCGCAAAAAGATCATAAAGAATCAGAACTCCAAACCCTTATAGAACAGCAAGAACGTAAAATTGATGAATACACGGCAAAAGCGGACTATTCTAATTATGTGACGGAAATTCAAACTATTATAGACCCAACTAAAATAGACAGTTCAAAAACGCTTCGCTATCTATCGACCGGTAAATTTCTACTGAAGACATTAGGTAGTGAAGCTGATTTCGCCCCTGTTGTAATACAATATGGCCGGGCGTTGGAATTTCAGATGATTAGATGGGTGAATGATTTCAAAATTTCCTTAAACCCGGTAGATAAAAATATCTTGAGTACCGAAGCAAATTATAAAGACAAATTAATTGATATCTTTAACAATTTGGGAATAGCTATGCCCAGCACTACTACCATAGGCTTTGATATTGGGGGAATCGATGAAAAGAAAATCGATTTTTACCATTTAAAGACCTTTACTAACAACACTGAAACAACGTATAAATTTGGAAATTTGACTCAAATCTTTGAATTATTTTACTTCATCTCTCCAGCAAGTAACACTATTTACAATTACAACTCTGTTCCTTTAATGGTTGCTTTTTCAGATTACCTGAAGAGTATTTGGAGAGATTATGATTCAGCAGAGAGATTGTTTGACACCTGTCGATACATATTAAATTTAAGAAACTGTGCCGGGCATACCTACAATGATACTATCTGTGCGAATGATGTTATAGATAAAAGTACAGCCGAAGATTACGTCGCTAAAGTCGAAGCTATTTTTGGTTGTTTGTAGAATGAGTTGAATTGCTGTAATTTTCTAATTGTAGATCTTATCTAAATTTTTTAAAACCGGTTGTGATTCTTGAAATTGAAGCCTTGTTGAGATCACCAAATCTTGGTTCATGCCTATGCTTATAGGACCATCTTCGCGCAAGTGTTGTGAGGCTGCCTGCGGGTGGATTACTTGTCTGAAACCCGGAAGATAATTTCATTGCCGGCACAATCTTCTGTCAAACCCCTTTTTTGGCGCAAGTGTTGCGCGGTTGCCCGCGGGTTGGCTCACTTGTGACTCTTGTAAAATATCGCATTGCAAGCACAAATCAGCCATAGCACCACACAACACCACGCCAAAATTGGGTATCATTTACCACAATAATCCATAAAAACTATTCTATCAATACAATAAATACAGAATTTTTCAGCCTGAATCCTTAAATTTCAAATAAAAGGAAGGCCAGGCGCCCGAATAAGGGAAACCTGCGATGAAGAAAGGGATACCTTAAAAATTTATACGCCCAGGGCAGGCAGTTCTACCGGTTTGTTGGTAACAATATTTTCTATCAGCTGTAATTGGGCAGGGCTTAGGCTTTTCAAATTTTCCTGGCTAAGGATGGTATTATTTATCTGGATATAGTTGTTTTGAGCGGTAACAACGGTGGCGGCCGGCTGTTTATCAATGGCGCCTACCATATCAAAATAAAGTTTGGCGGCCTTCATATCGCCGTTACTGGCTTGCTTAAATACGTTGGCCAATATTTTATGGCTCATAAATTTAAATTGCTCCATTTCGGCGGCAAATTCCGGTTGGGTTTTATATTCCTTAAAATGTTTGGCAACGATTTGGCGGCTCAGGCCGGTTTCCTGGGCTATATCGTTTTTAGTGGGCATAACGGCATACTGGCGCATAAAATTTTCAATGGCGTTGCTTATCGTCATGTGGTTGCGCTCCCAAATGTCGCTTTTGGTAGTTGCCTGCATAATGGGTTCTATTTTTTCTAACAGCGTGTCCCGTTCTACCCCTTTTGATTGCTCCAAAATTTCGGTAAGCCTGTTCTCAAAAAGCCGGTGTTCCTGCTCGTTAAGGTCGCCAACATCTGCCGCCGTTATCTTTTCCCTGGCCAGGAGCCCATTGATTTTGTCATTCGATGCCCTAAGCGATACGGAGGGCCTTGTTTTTTCGTTCGTCATGTTCTTTGATTTTAAATAGCAAGTTAGCAAAAATTATTGTAAAATACTAATATTTTTAGCACAAAATCTGTGTTAACCATGATTTTTCATAACTAATTAATAATCAATTAGTTGTAAAAAATATTTTGAAATTGTGTTAAGTTATGTTAACCATGTAATGGGGTTAAACCTGCTGACTATTTTCAACTTATGGGTGCTATGGGTGCCCAGTGCCGTGCAACACACTATTAGTTGTTATTAGATTTTTACAAGCTACATAATCGATAACGTCATAATAGCGCTGCTATCTATATTATATATTTGCCATTGCCTTCCCGATTTTAAAGTATTATTTTTGAGAAATAAGTAGTTGCCGGATATTTTTATGTATCGGAGAAATATTTTTCTATATAAGCACGTAATGTATTGCATGGTTTTGGTGTGCCTGGCATTATTGTGCCTTGTAAACCGGGCCGTTGGGCAACAAGCAACCATAATACGCAGCAGCGATTTTGGTAAACATAACCAGGTATTTCTTGATGATTCCCTTTGGTTTTTCCATCCCGGCGAAGTGCCGGGCGGTAGGTTGTCTGTAACCAATACAACGGGCTGGGATACTGTGCACAATACTGTTTTTGGCAAAACCGATGCGCCCCGCCACTGGCGGGGCATGGGCTGGTTTGGTATATGGGTAAAGGCCGATACCGGGCTGATAAACAAAAAACTATTTATCAGTATCAATCACGATGGCGCTTCTGAAATATTTTTTGATGCCAAACCCATAGGCGGTTATGGTAAAGTTGGCCACTCGGCACAGCAAATGGAGGCTATACGTGCTCCAAGGGAGCTGATTCCGCTTTGGATTACCGATACCCGCCCACATTTTCTCACTATCCGTTATTCAAATTTCTTTGGGGTTTATCCCGATTTTTGGGGGTTCCAGCTTTCTATCGGCGATTATTTGAAACGGGCCGAAAAAACAAGTGCCAGCAAAAAACTACTTGACTATTTGCCCATGTTTGCAGCCGCTCAACTTATATTGGGGCTGTTGCATTTTCTATTCTTCCTTTTTTACCCCAGGCAAAAACTCAACGCTTATTACGCGCTGTTTGTGCTACTGATAGGTATAAATGGCATTGCCGTTTACCAATTTTACCTAACGCCGTATCCATCGGTGCAATACTTTGCCGATTTTACTACGTTCGCCTGTAAGGTGCTCATTATGTGGGCGGCTGTATTATTACTTTACGTACTCAATTACCGTAGGGTGCCGCGGTGGCGTATGGTGGCCTTAACTGGTATTACGCTATTTTATCTTACAGAGTATATTTTAAAGTTTTGTTTTTTTAAGACAGGATCATGGAACGACTTTTTTTCGGTAGCCTATATGGTTTGCATGCTGGATGGATTATGGTCGGCAGCCCAGGTAATTAAGCGGGGGCAAAAGGATGCCTGGCTTATTGGCATAGGTGTAGGCACAATAATATTGGTTTATGTTTTTGCCTGGGATGATATGTTTACCATTTGGCCGTATGGGCTTAATTCCCTGCGTTTGTTTATAATGGGTGCTGGATCACTGGTATTGCCACTTTGTTTATCGCTTTATCTGGCGCTTGATTTTGCACGCACCAATCAAAAGCTTACGGCGAAACTGAGGGAGGTAGAAAATTTATCGGCCCAGGCCCTTGCGCAGGAGGCAGAGAAAACAGAATTGATAGCCACCGAAGCGCGGCGCCTTGAACAAATTGTGCAGCTGCGTACCGCCGAGCTAAAAGAACAAGCCGATAAGCTGCTGGAACTAGACGCGGTAAAATCGCGCTTTTTTGCCAACATTACCCACGAGTTTAAAACACCGCTCACATTAATCATGAACCCTGCCAAGGAGTTATTATATACGCCTACCGGCGATACCAATAAAAACCTCCGGCTAATTATTGCTAATGCAGGGCGCTTGCTGCAATTGATTAACCAACTGCTTGATTTAAGCAAGGTTGAAAGCGGTCTGATGGACATAAATCTTGCGCCTGTAGATTTAGTGGCGCTTGTAAAACAGCACACCCTCTCCTACGAATCGCTGGCTTTACAAAAAGGCATTACCCTCCATTTTACTGCCGACCAGGATGCCTTTTGGATATTGACCGACCGGGATAAAATGGACAAAGTGGCCCTCAACATACTGTCAAACGCGCTAAAATTTACCGACGAAGGAAAGATAGAAATTGCACTATATCAAAACAAGGAAGCCCAAACCAACGCCTTCGCGCTTACTATTAGGGATACCGGTAAAGGCATCGCCGCCGCTAAGCTGCCTTATATTTTTGCCCGCTTTTACCAGGCCGATCCGTCGGATACGCGATCGGCAGAGGGCACTGGGATTGGGTTGGCACTTACCAAAGAACTGGTTGACCTGATGGGCGGGCACATTGGAGCCGAAAGCATCGAGGGCTTATTTACCCAGATCCGTATAGATATGCCATTCCAGCTTGCCAACGCGGTTACAGAATCTATAACAGAAACCCAAACCGGCGAAGTATTTACACCCTTACCTGGTGAAGTATTGGTTGCCGATGAAAGCAGCCCGCTCATCCTGCTGATAGAAGACCATGATGAACTAAGGGAATTTATAAGGCAGTCGCTAGCCGGTAGGTATCGCTTAATTACCGCGGCAGATGGCGAAGAAGGTATAGCCCTTGGCTTGAAACACATCCCCAGCCTGGTTATTACCGACCTGATGATGCCCAAAGTAAGCGGCTACGAGCTGACCACGACGCTAAAAAATGATGAAAGAACCAGTCATGTCCCCATCATTATACTAACCGCTAAAGCCGGTTTGAACAACCGGATACAGGGTATTGAAACCGGCGCCGATGCTTACCTGACCAAGCCCTTTGAGCAGCGGGAACTGCTTGCCCTTATTGAAAACCTGATTACCGTACGCGAGCAATTGCGCCTGCATTACAGCACCCGCGACTTGTGGCTAAAAGATACCATTACCCTGCCATCCATTGAGCAGGATTTTATAGCCCGAATACGGCATGCTGTTGAAAGCCACCTGAACGAAGAAGGCTACAGTGCAGACCAGCTTGCTTCCGATATGGGACTTAGCCGCACACAATTGCACCGCAAACTAAAAGGTTTAATTGGCCAGGCCCCAGGCGAGCTCATCCGCATTGTTAGGCTGCAATACGCGCATGACCTGTTGGAACGCCGCGTGGCAACAGTATCCGAGGTGGCATATATGGTTGGTTTTGGCAGCCCTGCCAGCTTTTCGGCCAGTTTCTCGCGCCATTTCGGCTTTGCCCCGAGCAAAGTGGTAGAAGCCTGAGATTTAACTATTAATAATAGTTTTAAAGCAAAATTGTTTCCTGGCGATAAAAATTGCAACAAAATCAAAAGGATTTGCAACAAACGCGAAAGAATTTTTGAGCCTATTTATGTCCCTTTGATTTCCTATAAGGATTTACCATTAAACAACAAGCCTACTACCTATGAAAAAAATTTATAAATCCGGGATTTACTGCTTTGCGGTGGATATTTTAAAATTTACCAAATTAGTTGCGGTTGCCGGCATGCTGTTTTTTGCCGGCTGCGGCAAAGAGTCGGCCCCGGCAACTAAAACAGACACTGGCACCGGAACGGGTACAGGAGCTGGCACCGGGACGGGAACAGGTACAGGCACTGGCACAGGAACGGGAACAGTGGTTGACACCCTTACTCCCAGCAAAATTGCTGTAGCTGCTTTAGATGATGAAGTAAATACCTTTATGACTACTTATAACGTACCGTCAGTATCCGTAGCCATCACCAAAGGAGAAAAATTGGTTTACCTGAAAGCGTATGGCATAAGTGATAAAACTAAGGATACCAAAGCGGCGATCAGCGATCGTTACCGGTTAGCCAGTCTTTCAAAGCAATTTACCTCCGTGGCCATTATGAAATTGCTTGATCAGGGTAAAATAAAGCTCACCGACCAAGTATTTGGCGATGGCGCTTTATTGGGCAAAACCTATGGTACAAAAGCCTACGGCGCACATATTACCGATATTACAGTTGATGAACTGCTGCACCATACATCCGGAGGCTGGGGTAATGAAGTGAACGACCCGATGTTCAGTAACCCAACATTGACAGCTGCACAACTCATCACCTGGACTTTAGACAACCGCCCGCTTGACCATGTACCGGGTACCAATTACGATTACTCGAACTTTGGGTATTGCATATTAGGCCGCGTGATAGAAAAAATTACCGGGCAAACTTATGAAGATGCGGTAAAAACATTGGTGTTAACACCAATCGGAATTACGGATATGACTATCGGCGGAAACACATTTGCCCAGAAACTACCCAAAGAAGTTACCTATTACGGCCAATATGGCGAAGATCCTTACGCCTACAATATCAGCAGAATGGACTCGCACGGAGGATGGGTTGCCACCGCTGCGGACCTGGCCAGGTTCCTGGTTTATGTTGATAAATTTCCGGTACGTACAGACATTCTTTCTTCAACGGCGTTAACAACCATGTATACAGGCTCAACAGCCAATGCAACTTATGGATGCGGCTGGGGCATTGCAGGCAATAACTATTATCACACAGGAAGTTTACCCGGTACGGCCACTGAGCAGGCCCGCCTCGAAAATGGATTTAACTTTGTGATTTTGACCAATACGCGCAGTTTGAAAGTCAAATTTGACAATGACCTGGACCAGATATTCTGGAAAGCTTACGCCAAAAATCCAACCTGGGCCGCAGATGATTTATTCATTAAATAATCACTAAACTATGAAACGTAAAACTTTCCTCCGAATACTATCCGTAACCGGCACCGTTTTAGCCAGCCCGATCAACAGCATCGCCAAAAGTTATACCATGCTTAGGGAAAAAACCGGCTATAAAATAGATTCCGGGACCGACCGCTTCCAAAAACCTATTAAGCTGTTTGATGGAGATACTTTTTACACCAAAGTATCTGCCAACGACACCGATGGCGATTTGTATGTGTATGAATCATCGCGTGTAAAAAAAGGAGGCCCAAACCTGCACCTTCATTATAACCAGGACGAATGGTGGTATATTTTGGAAGGTGAGTTTGTAATAAAAGTGGGCGATAAAATGCACCATGTTAAGCCCGGCGACAGTGTGTTTGGCCCTCGTGGAGTGCCCCATGCATTTTCGAAGGTTGGAGAAGGTGTTGGGCGTATGCTCACTACTTTCCAGCCGGCAGGTAAAATGGAGGCGTGTTTTATAGCGATAAGCGAAGGGCAAATGAAAGGCAAGCCCGAAGCCGAGCAGGACGAATTCAGGAAACAGCACGGCTTTGAGCGGGTTGGGCCGCCAATTGACATCCTGAAAGCTTTTTAAACCCCAATCTATTTACCGTATAATAAATACCTATGAAATTCATTAGTTTTAAGTTAGTAATAGTTAGCCTGTGCTGGCTGTATGGCTTTAATGCCTACAGCCAGCAAACAGACACCACTAAGGAAAACCCGCAGATAAGGCAGCTTATTAAAAATTACGAAGATGCCTGGAACCGCCACGACCCTAAAGGCCTGGCCGATAATTATACCGTTGATGCCACCTGGGTAAACTGGTTTGGTGCTTATTATAAAGGGCGGGATGATATTCAATTTCATTATCAGCAAGTACACACCACGTACTTTAAAGCCACTCATTATTATACCCGCGCAGTTGAAGATATTACCTATCCGTATCCTAACCTGGCTATTTCGCACGTGCGTACAGGCCTAGATAATGACGAACGGTTTCCCGGCCAAATGTTTGAGTTCAGGAGAATGATTGTACTGGTAAAACGCGATGGTTCCTGGAAGATCCTCGCCGGGCAAAATGCCAAACTGGAAAAAGGAATAAAATAATTGACATGTATAACGATTCTACCACATGTAAACAAAAACTGAGCCTGGCATACCTATGGCTTGTTCCACCGGTAACGATGGCTATTGGTTTTGGCATAGGTTCGGTAAGTTATAAATTTTATTTACCCATTTGGGGGTTAAATGCCTGTCTGATGATCTTCTCCGCATATAACCTTGGTGTACACCGGCTTTGGAAACAAGATGGAACAGGCAGGCAACAGGTTATTACCGCGCTGTTACTATTTATACCATGGTTGTTATTTTCCATCTTTGCGGGCATGGGCCCGCCACCGGCAACACTGCAGGGCTGGGTTAATACCGCTGCCGAACAGCAAACACGCTACACGATCCTTATAGCAGGCGGAATTTTACTTTTGTTGGGTGCCGCCCTGCTGAAAACCCGTTTGCAAGAAGCAGGCGAAAACCTGTATTCGGTATTAGCATTTGCAGTGCTGAATATAGCCATGCCCCTTTTTATCATCAATATGGCATTCTGGGGTTATTACCTTACCGATGCTTTCCGGGTATTTGCTGCAAGCCCCACCGCGAAACGCCCGGATTTGTACGTTGCCATAAAAAGTTTATTTTATGTGATCAGCGTGGCCGAAGTTATATTGTTTTACCTGGGCATCCTCCTTTTTGCGGTGGCGCTCAAAATAACTGGCTCACTTAGCAAACCTGCATCCCGTTGGTATATAGGCTGCAGTTTAATTGCCATTTTGCTGGACCTAATACCTCCTTCCTGGCCAGAGCCTTTTGGCACAGCAGGCTACCTGGTAGCTATTCCCGCCATTCCTTTTGTGATGTATTATCTTATTGGGGTGTGCTTACTTCGTCGATGGTAAAATGGTACACTTATAGTTTTGTGCTGCTTAACTTTGCCTCATGGCCGGTATTGAATATAAATCTGGCCTACAAAAAGTTACAGCATTGAAGTAACAATAGGGAAAATATAGTGTTTTAAAAGCCAGTTATTAAAAAACATAAAGCCCTTGAACTATACGAAGCTTTTAGTTTCGTATAGTTCAAGGGCAATACTTTTTTTTCAAAATTATTGTATTTTATTCCTCGGATCTGTCTTGGATTTCAATACATATTCGTGCGGTGTTTCAACACCCAACAGGTTTTTCACAAAGTAATCCCAGCGGCGGCGCATCATGTAAGGCGAGTAAGGGCCATAACCATGCGGCATGTTGGGGAATACTACTAAATCATAGTCTTTATTGGCTTTTTCCAACGCTTCAATAACCAAAAGGGTATTGTATGGCGGAACGTTATTGTCCATTAAACCGTGGGCCAGCATTAGCTTGCCTTTTAAGTTTTTGGCATAAGTTTCATTGGCGTGGGCGGCATAATCAGAGTTTGATACCAGGCCATCGTATCGTTCGCCCCAGTCATCCTCGTAGTTACGATTGTCATGATTGCCAGATTCGGAAATACCCACCTTAAAGAAATCCGGGTAACGGAACATGGCCGCAGCTGTTGCAAAGCCGCCGCCCGAGTGGCCCCATATGCCTACTTTATTGGTATCAATAGGGTATTGTTTTGATAATTGCCTGATGCCAGCAATCTGATCCGGCAAGGTATTTTCAGACATGTTACCGTAGCTCATGTCGTGGTAACTTTTTGAACGCAGCGGGTTACTGGTGCCTTCAATTACTACCACAATAAAACCCAGTTCGGCTAATGCCTGGTTATCGCCTCTTGAAGCCACAAACGACCAGCTGCCTACGCTCCCGCCCTGCGGGCCCGGGTATATGTAATCAATAACCGGATATTTTTTACCGGCATCCATGTTAGTTGGCGTAAAAATCAGTCCGTAAATATCAGTTTTACCATCACCGGCAATCAATTTAACCGGGGTCGGCGCTTTCCAGCCGGTAGCGGTTAGCCTTGATACATCGGCTTTTTCCAGGTTGGTTATCAGCTTACCATCCATACTGCGTAAAACGGTAACAGGCGGAACGTCTGGTTTAGAATAGCTGTCAACAAAATAACCGCCACCTGGCGATAATGTAGTATTGTGGTTGCCTTCTTCGGGTGTTAACACCGCGAAGTGTTTACCATCAAATCCAGCTTTACATAACTGGCTGTAGTATGGGTTCACTTTTTCAAGGCCACCGGCAATAAAATAAACTGTACGGGTTTTCTCATCAACTTTTAATACCCGGGTTACTACAAAATCGCCTTTGGTAATTTGATTTTTTACTTTACCGGTGGCTGCATCGTATAAATACAAATGGCCCCAGTTGTCGCGCTCAGAAAACCAGATGATCTCGTTGGTTTTGGGTAAAAACTTCCAGTTGATAGCTCCCCAGCCCGATTCGTACTGAGTTTTAACGGTTTCTTCAAAAATCTCTTTAACGGCGCCAGTTGCGGCATCGGCAATGCGGAATTTCTCGTTTTTATGATCACGCGAGGTGGATACAAAGGCCAGCTTTGAAGCATCAGCGCTCCAATCCACGTCATCAAATGTGCCGCTGCTGCTGATGTCGTCGCTCAGGGTAGCACGGTGTGCATCTGGCGGCACCTGCAGGGTAATTACCTTAGGATGATCCACTTCAATAATCACCCTGGTTATCATCGCAATTTCATCGCCCGGCAAAGGGTATTTCCATTGCTTCAATACCGGCTTGCCCACGTTGGTGGTAACCAGGTACATATCGCTTACCTTACGCTGATCCTGCTTAAAGGTGGCTATCTTCTTTGAATCCGGTGACCAGCGTAAAATTGCCGCGTCGGAGTTTTGCCAACCGGCATTATCTGTGGCGTAGCCAAAATCTTTAATACCGTCGGTAGTTAGCTGGGTTTGGCTGCCTGTTTTTGTATCGCGCACCCAAAGGTTGTAATCTTTGATATAGGCTGCCCGGCTGCCATCTGGCGATAATACTTCTTCTGTTTTGCCCCTGCGTCCGCCAGGCTGCATGCGGCCGTGTTCCTGTTCCACGCCGGGAGTAACCAGGTCTGTGGCCAGGTCATACTGCCAGTGTTTATCGGCTGCCGTAAACATTATTTTTTTACCATCGGCCGAGAAGCTGATGGTTTGAAAAGGCAACATATTACCATCGTATTTGTTGCCCGAAGCCCCCGAAAGCAGCTGGGCCAGTTTTTGATGGTCAAAGGCTGCTTCGCGTGTTTTCTTAACCGGATCAACCAATACAAACTCGCTGCCTTGTGCAGTGAGTACGCGGTACCAGAATTTATCGCCTGGTAACCAGTTAGGCCTTACATCGGCCCGGTCAACAAACGGGGCGGTATTATAGGACATGAAACTTTCGGCATGTTCATAATCCTTTGTGGTTAAGGGGTTACCCTGCTGGGCATACGCCGACATAACCCAGGCAAACGCCGGAATGGTGAGTAAATATTTATTCATGAGTGTCAACTTATGTTTAAAGCGCAAATTAATGCTTTTTTTTATTTGAACGTGTTTAAAGATTGTTACAGAGCGGAAAGAATTAAGAGGCAAGAATCAAGAGTTAAGACTTTTGGATGTAAGGGCTAAAGGCCGATGAGATGAGTGTCGAACTTAAAAAGCCGGCCGGTCATTTAACCGGCGGGCTTAACTATGTAAAACTATAAAGAAAACTAATAATGAGCGGCTGGCAGGAAAACGTTGTTAAACAGTTTCCTGCTGGTATGGCCGCATGTTTATGATATAATAAGGGTAAGGGATTGACTTTTATTAAAAAGTTGCATTAAAAACAAACCTCTTCCGTTTAATACACGCTATTTGATATCAAATGTAACACCTGCTCAAGCAGTATAAATAACATGTTTGGGGTATTTTTCAAGAATAGTGTATGTGCCCTTCAATAGGACGAGTTTTTGGAATTAAACTCATTAACCAACTGTATGCGGCTATTAATCTGGAGTTTGCGGTAAATATTTTTAATGTGCTGCCGTACGGTATCGGGCGAGATGAATAAGCGATGGGCTATTTGTTTATAGGTATCGCCAACAATAAGCAATTTGGCAACTTCCTGCTCGCGGGCGGTTAACTGTTCGTTACTTTCGGGCTCGGCAGCCATGGGCTTTGCAGCAAAATAAGCCACAACTTTTTTGGCCACCACGGGGCTCATAGGAGCACCGCCATCCAACACATCTATAATGGCCGCCTTTAGCTTTGTTAATGGAGTGTTTTTTAACAGGTAGCCGCTTGCACCCGCCTGTAATGCTTTGAATATGCGGTCCTTCTCTTCATATACCGTTAACATCAGGATATTTACAGCCGGCCATTTTTGTTTAATGCGGAAAGCGCCTTCAATCCCTGTCATGCCCGGCAGCTCTATGTCCAGCAGGATAACATCGGGACTACGATTTTTGGCTGCCATAAATTCTTCGACGCTGCCATAGCATTGCACATTGCCAAACTCGGCCTGCATCTGCAGAAACTGCGCGACACTGTTCCTGATGTAAACATCATCTTCAATTACCGAAATGGCTATCATACATCGTAAAGTTGTATAAAAAAACTGGCTGCTTATATAACATGATTAGGGTATCTTTTGAATTGAGTCGGGAAAGTCCGGGAAGTCCGAAAGTCCGGAAGAGTAAAAGTTGCAAATTTGGTAAGGGTTGCAAATTTTGAACCTGGCAACTTCCCCACTTGGGACCTGCTGACTTCCCAACTTTTGGACTTCACTGACTTCCGGACTTCCTCCCCTCACCACTTTTTCATTTTTATAATCACCAGAAACAGGTCCCCCCCGGTAACAATATTAACGCTGCCTTTTATCCTTTCGGCCCGCATTTTCATGTTTTTTAGGCCCTGACCAGTATAATTACTTGTTTTTGTTTGCGCGTTGATGGTGTTTTTTATGGTGATGGTCATACCCGACGTGCGATTTTTCAACTCAATCCAAACTTCGGGATGGTGGTTGTGCTTTAAAATATTATTGATGGCCTCCTTAAATATCAGGTAAACATTTTGTCTTATCAGCTGCGGCAGGTCTACAACCTTATCAAGCCCGGTTGCTTCAAAGTGTACCTCGGCATTGTCCTCCAGCATCACAAAGGCATGCTGCCTCATGCGTAGCAACAAATCTTCCTTGTTATCGTTACGCGCATCTATTGACCAAATGATATCAGATATGGATGCGATAGCGTTCTTGCTATCGTCCGAAATATGTTCAATTACCTTGGCATCTGCCGACTGCCTGATGTGCATGAGCTCGCTGCTCATAGATATCCGGGTAAGCGCGCTGCCAATTTCGTCATGCAAATCGCTGGCTATAGTTGTACGTACCAACTGTTCTTTACGGATTTGATCCAGCCTTGCCAGCCAGGCCGCGTATATTAATAGCCCGATGATGGCAATTACAACCACATCAAAATACCAGGTTTGATAAAAATGCGGCACCACGATGATGGTTTTGCTAAGCCAGTAACGCGAATTAACAGCCGATGCAAACCGGGCCTGCAAAGTATATTTACCTGGGGACAGGCTGTAGAAGCTAATCTCGTCGGCAAGGTCGGCTTTACGCCAAGTGCTATCCAGTTCGCGCAGACGGAAAAGAAATTTACCCTGGTGCCAAATATTATTGCCGGCAAACTTTAAGCCCATAAATACATCGCCTGGATAAAGGGTGATACCGGGTTGTTGGTAGGCAAACAAATTGGTTTCGCCAGGCAACACACCGTTTGATCCTTTTTTGAAATAGGAAAGCTTAACCATATCGGCCTCCTTACTTTTGGCCAGGGAGTAATGCTCCATATCAATAAACAAAAGCCCTCCTACTCCGCCCATAATCAGCTGGTGGCGCGTTTCGTCGTAAAAAATAGCCGAGTGATTAAGTTCCTGGCTGTACTCTTCATAATCCGGCGGGCTTATGACCAGCATACCGGCATGGGTATCAAAAACGCTAAGACCGCCGTTGGTACCGGCAAAAATGAGCCCGTTAGCGTTATACAACGAGTAAACAAACTCGCCGGCAAGTCCGTTGCTAAACCTAACCTGGTTTAGCACTTTACCGCCGAAGTTTATTTTCACCAGGCCGTTGGCGGCAGTACCCAGCCAAACGCCATCCTTTTCGGGGAGCATGCTATAAATGGTCATTCTACCCGTTTGCGGATAGATCCTCTTTAACACGGTATCATTTTCAAGCCTGAATAAGCCATTAGCACTGGCTATCCACCATTGGTTATTAATCTTTTTTATCTGCTTAACAAACCCCAGACTATCCTTGCGGAAAAGTTTTTGAAGCTGCCATTGTTGGTTTGCTTGTTTTGATATTCGGTACATGACAAACGCGGTACCGGCCAAAAAACTATCTCCATCCTTTGCCAGGCTAAAACCATAGGTACGCTGGCTGGGATTGCTCAAAAAGGTCATTTGATCGGTATCGGTATTAAGTGTTGCAAAACCCACCCCGCCCTCAATCCCTAATAAAAGCGAATGATCATCAATGCGGCTGATGCAGTAAACCACATTAGTACTTACTTCATGAATACTTCCTGTAGTGTCAACCGCAAAAAAACCGCCATAAACGCCCACATATAGCTTGCCGTTAGCCATCCGGTAAATGCTGCGTACACTTTTCTTTTTAAAAAAGCCGCCAGTTGCCGCGTTCTGTTTGTTGTTATAGCTATTGCCCGCATCGGCAATCAATTCAAAAATACCCCGGTTGGTGGCTACCAATAATTTATCTGAATGAATTTCGGGGGCAATATTTTTAACAATATCGGCCTGCCCCACAAATGGCGACTGCTGTATTTTAAAAAACCGGGAATCGGCTTGCAGGGAGCCTGCTTCGTCCTGTAGTAATATAAATTCATCGTGCAATAAACATATCATGGCTATACCATCGCCCTTGTATACATACACCTGCTGCAGCGTTTTTTTGTCGAAGATGATAAAGCCATTACCAAATTTATCCAATATATATTTTGATGATACCAGGATAGCTTTTGATTGTGTAAACTTAAACGATGGATTACCCTGCACCTTAACCGTATCGCCCGGGCCGGCAAAAAAATGGCCATCTTTTAAACGGGCAATTTTTTCGTTGTAACAAAGGTATACGCTGCCATCGGCATCAACTTTAAAATTTTGCAGCGTTTCTTTGCCCAGCCAATGAACTATATTGGGATCTTTTTTTTCTTTTATCACCATTTGATGCGCAAAAAACCATTTTTGCCCCCTGCGGCCATAAAACTCAAGTTCACCTTTCGGGGTTTTATAAAAACCTGCCGGTGGCGTATCTATCTCATATTTAATTAGCTGTAAAGTTTTTGTATTGTAGGTAAATAAAAGGCTTTTGGCATCCTCTTCAAAAAAAATCAGCAAATAATCGTCATGGGCATAAATGTAATCGGGCACGGCACTTTGAGGCAAATCGGCATAATGAGAGTTAAAAGGCTGCACAGTTGTACCATCAAACCGCCAAATACCCTGGCTGTTGATAAACCATATAAAGCCCTCTTTATCCTGGGTAATATCTTTTATTTCAGAATATTTAAAAGGTGCCGGAAGATCTATTTTTTTTGCATGGTAATACGACTGGGCGCCGGCATTAAAAACCACGCCTGTCATCAAAAAAATAATTATGGGCAGTAATTTAAAAAACTGTAAAAAGGATCGGCTGGTATTGGCTAACATATTTACTCAGGGGCATTTAACACCTCTAAAATATAATATTTAACCAACTATTTTATGTCCCGTATATATTTAACAAAAAGATCAAGACAGCCTGATGCAGTTCAAGTCAAAATTATTATTGAGGGTTGCAGGCTTTGACAAAATCACTTTCCGTTCACTTCCATATCGGCAGTATACACACCCATTTTGGCTGCGCTGTTACAGGCTGCGCGGTGTACTAATGCACGTTGGGCAGCAACAATATTTTCGTCGTTTCCCTTCCAAAGTTCCAGCGCAGGTTGCTGTATCGCCCGCGAAAAAGAATAGGTAAGCACCCAGGGCATCACATCGCCAAAGCGGGTATGCATTCGGTTTAAACGCTCGGATGCAAGCGCGGCCGATTGCCCACCCGACAGGAAAGCTATTCCCGGTACCGATGCCGGTACCGTTTTTAAAAAGCATTTAACCGTTGCTTCGGCCACTTCATCGAGCCCCGGTTTTTCGGCACTGTCCTCTCCCGGTAATATCATATTAGGTTTCAGGATCATGCCTTCCAGGTCAACACGGTGCTGGTATAAGGCGTTAAAAACAGCATGTATTACCTCGGTAGTAACCTCCGCGCATCGTTGCAATGAATGATTGCCGTCCATCACCACTTCGGGCTCCACTATGGGTACCAAACCAGCTTCCTGGCAAAACATCGCGTAGCGGGCAAGAGTATAAGCATTTGCTTTGATGCAGGTTGATGACGGGATATCGGCACCTATAGTAATAACAGCCCTCCATTTGGCAAAACGGGCTCCCATTTGATAGTAATTTTTTAAACGGTCGCCCAGGCCGTCTAAGCCTTCGGTGATCTTTTCGCCGGGGAAACCCACCATGGGAATGGCACCTTCATCAACTTTAATGCCCGGAATTATCCCTTTACCCTTCAAAATATCTATGAACAGCGTGCCATCGGCAGTACTTTGATGGATGGTTTCATCAAACAGGATTGCACCGCTAATGTATTCCTCCAATCCTGGCGCGTTTACAATCAGATCCCGGTATTTGCGGCGGTATTCTTCGGTTTGGGGAATGCCCAGTTCCTGGAAACGCTTGTTACAGGTGGTGGTGCTTTCGTCCATGGCCAGCAAGCCTTTATTGCCTTGCATTAGTTGGTAAGCAATGGTTTTTAATGTCGATGTATCCATAATCATCCTTGTGTTAAGCAGGTATAACAACTAACACTAATAGAGCCCGACTTGTTTTATAATTGAGAATATGCTGTTTTTTTTGACGCAATATTTACGTGCAGTGCGCTGTTCGTAAATRTGACCCGCTGATGCCGGAACAAAAAACGGCCACAACAGATGTTAATTAATTAACAATCAAATATATTGGCCAACAACAGGCACAAATATTTGGATGCTAAATTGGGCGATCATTTTAGTGTTAACCATGATTAAATATAAAACATTGATTATCAAATAATTATAAATAAAATATCTGAAATATGTTAAGTTATGTTAACCCAATTAGATGCGTTTGCCCTGCGTGTGCGACACAGTTTGTCGTACGGCTATTATTTTGATACCGGCACCTCTATATAGCTGCTGTTGTACCATTTTACTTTAAGTGGTGTTTTGGCATCGTTAATATTTTCAAAGCTTACATCTTTGCCGGTACCATAGTTAACCTGGCAAAAATTATTTTTGTTTACGTTGATAATCACCAACAAACGGCTGCCTTTGCGCAGTTGCCTGCTTACCACCTTGGTGTTTGAAAACGGTAGCATTGTTATTTTGCCCGGTTGAAGCAGTTTTCGGTTGCTGATATCCCACGAATAGCTGGCCCGCCCCAAAAAGTAGGTAAGCTCAAAATATTCGCCGTTGGGCATCACTTCATAAAGCACTACGCTATAGTCAAAATCCTTCTTGTTGATAGCAGCAGTAATTTGGCCCAGGAAAGCGCCGTTCACAATAAGCGGATGTTTTAAACTATCGCTTATGAAAGTAAAACCGTTGCTGTAAATATCTTTTTGAATAATGGGGAACGGATAAGCGTAATTATTGGATGTAGTACGGTCGGCAAAGTCAACTTCTTGTTCAAGATATGCTGGTGTGATTGGTTTTTGGAAGGATAACCTAAACTGATCATCTTTTTTTACATTGCTGAGGTAAAGCCGGAGCATGCTTTGGTGCATTTTATCCAGAGATTGGGCATGGTCCCAGCGATTGGCGCCCATAACCTCGTAGTTGATCCTGTCTTTGATGATGGCCGGCTTTTTGCCTTGTTTCATGATATAATCAAACCACTCAAAAGTAATTGCTTTGGTGTTGATGATAGCTACCGAATCAACCTGGTAGCCCCGTAAAACACGTTCTCCCCCTCTTTGTGTGCCAAAATGATCATACGGGCCAAGTACCAGGTAATAGTTGGCCCTGGGGTTGTATTTGGCCAACTGGCGCAGGTAATACAAGCCGGATGTTTGCCCGTCGTCATAATAACCATCAAAAGCCAGCACCGGGATATTGATTTTTTCAAATTCCTTACCGTAGGGAATCATGGATTGCCAGTATTTATCAAAACCTGGGTGCTTAAGCCAGCGTTGCAGCCATTTATTTGGTGCATGGTCAACACTATCAATTTTATTGTAGGCCGCGCCACTTTGATACCAGTTTTCGCTCAAATTACGCCAGCGCTGCTGGTTGTTGTAGGTAGCGGTATCGAGGTATTTATTATTGCTTACGTAAAAGGCCCAGCCATAATTGGCGTTAATGAACACGTTATTTTCCATAGGCAGCCCCATGCCAGGAATTGCCGAGACATAAGGCACAATGGTTTTAAGCGCCGGATGCACTTTATATTTTAAACCCGCCCATTGCGCAAAGCCCGAATAACTGCCCCCATACATCCCCACTTTGCCGTTGCTCCAGCTTTGTTTGCTTATCCAGTCAATCACCCAATAAACATCTTCTGCATCGTGCTCATAAGGTACTACTTCTTCGGGGCTTAAACGCTTGCCACGTACATCGGCCACTACGCCCACGTAGCCATGATCGGCAGCGTATTTGGCTTCAGTCAAACTTCTTTTAGTATCCGAGTAAATAAAAAACAGCAATGCCGCAGGTTGCGGCCCGGCTAAATCGCGCCGGCGCACAACAACAGCCGATAACGTATGCCCCTGTGGGGTTTTAATAAGCACGCTATCATTAATAACATACTTTTCCACGCCGGCATCAGGCAATTTTTGGGCAAAAAGAGTTGCCCCCTGGCTTATTAAAGCCAGCAATAGCATTAGTTTTTTCATGATTTTTTTGTTTAAAGCTGAAGGCCTAAAGCCCAAAGCCTGTTGTTTTTTTGTTTCTGCTCAATGCATTTAGCTTTCTGCCTTATGCTTTAAGCCTTCAGCTTCCCCTTGAACTTTACAGATTGCCTTTCCGACACTTCAACTACCTGCCCGTTTTTTAAACTGATTTTCAGCTTTCCGCCTGGCAGATGGCTAATTTGATCGATAAAGGCCAGGTTGATGATTTGCGCCCGGTTTACCCTGAAAAAAGTGGTTGCGTCCAACCTTTCTTCCATCTGGTTTAGTGAGCGTTTCAGGAATGTTTTTTTATCGCCAAAATATAATACCGCGTAATTGTCCATCGATTCAACCAGGTGAATTTCATCTGTTTTTAAAAAATAGCATTTGCTGCCGTCTTTTATAAAAATCTGCCTGTTATCTGTGGTTGTGTTTAGCTTAGCCCTCACTTTTTCCATTGCTTTGGCAAAACGTTCATCACGGATAGGTTTTACCAAATAATCAAGCGCATCAGCCTCAAATGCTTTTACTGCATATTGGTCAAAGGCGGTAGTAAAAATAACTTCGGGCACCATATCCAGCATTTCCAACAAGTCGAACCCCGATTTTTCGGGCATTTGCACATCCAGGAACACCAATTGAGGCTGATGTTTTTGTATTAAAAGCTTTGCATCATCGGCATTTACTGCCTCGGCAACAATTTCTACATCAGGGTAATAACTTAGCGCCGTCCTAACCTCTTCGCGGGCAAGTCGCTCGTCATCCACAATAATCACCTTTATCTTTTTCATGATACCGGCATAATAAGTGTTGATGAAACTTTATCGCCATATGCCTCCTCCATTACAAAACTGGCCTGGTTTTGATATTGTAGCAGTAAACGATCTTGCAGGTTTTTTAAACCAAGCCTGTGCTCGTTACCTACAGAAATGAGCCTGCCGGGGTTTAAAACGGTGACATGGATTTTTCCGTCGGTGTTTTTTATAGTTATTTTAATTTCGCCGCCATCTTTCTGTTGCGCAATACCGTGTTTTACAGCGTTTTCAACCAGTGTTTGAATGCTTAGCGGAGGTATTAAAAAATGTTGTATCCCTTGTTCCATATCAACGGAGAACTGCAATCTTTCCTCAAAACGGATTTTTTCAAGCTCCAGGTAATCACTCACCAAATTAACCTCGTCATGTAAGGATATAAGCCTTGCATGACCGCCATACAAGGTGGCGCGCAGCAAATCGGACAGTAAATCTATAGCCCGCCGGGCTTTGGCCGGGTTGGTATTTGTTAACGCTTTAACACTATTAAGAGCGTTGAAAAAGAAATGCGGGTTAAGCTGTGCCGATAGTTGCTGCATCTGCGCATCGCGGGCAACTACCTGTAAACGGGCATTATCAGTAGCGGTGCCAATCTCCATCAGCGCATAATGGTACAAGTGAAAAGCCAGTACCCAAATGGCCATCAATCTAATACCTGTGGCCAACAGCACCACGTAGTTTTGACTAAAAAAAGCCCAAAAACTCTCGCTGTAAGCAAATGTAAAATAATAGCGAGCTGCGTACAGCTTAACAGTAACCAGCAGCATGTAACATACACCCATTAAAAGCACCGCCGGAATAAGGCGCACAGCCATGTTTTGCACTTTTAAATGAGTGTAGTTAAACCTATGTGCAAAGCAATAATAAGCATGGGTAATCAGGATGCCAATGTCGATATCAAGCACAAAATGAATCAGCGCAAGCGTGTAACTATATTGCCCGCTATGGCCGCCGGCATACATTTGCATCCAGGCCGAAAAACCCCAGAACAAACCAGCTAACGACCAACCAATGAGCTGACATGACCAATATAACGATATGTTCTTTTTCTGTTTCACTGTTGATGATTCGCTGCTTAACAAAACAAACCAACAAAAACTATTTGGTAATATAAAGCAAAAATACATGAGCGCGGCTGTTTGGGGATAAACGGGAATTTAAAGCCAATCTTTGGTTTTCCGGATCAGTTTAGCGCATGTGCGATAAAGCTTTTACATTTTTAACTTAACGATTTTGAGGGCGAGGACCAGGCAAACCTACTGTTAACCAATAATTTCTGATTTGATAAACTCGGATACTCAGCGCTCATCAAAAAAAATATTCAGAATTTTAGCTATTAATATAAAACGAAACCGATATTCGTTGGTTATTGAGTAACTTTAAATCTAAATAAAGCATTAAAGCTAATGGTGAAATTATTTGTCGGGGGATTCCCTTTGGACATGACGGAACTTGACCTGGTTAAAATAATTAACCTGCATGGGGAAGTGAGTACGATTAAGATAGTACGGGATAAAAAAACGAGGATTTGTAAAGGCTATGCCTTTTTAGAAATGAAGGACCGGGAAGGTGCCGAAAACGCAGTAATTGCCTTAGATGGCACCCCTATGGGCGACAGGACACTGAACGTAAAGATAAACGAGGAAAACGCGGTAAAGCCGCCACCACCCAAAAGAAACTTTGGAGGATATAACAGCACTAATAACCGCAGTGGCAGTGGCAGCAGCTACGGCAACAGTAGCAGCAATTATAAAAGACCTGTTGCAGGCGACGCCCCAAAAGCCAAACGGCCAAGAAGAGCGACATAAAAATACCGTGTGAACTTTTTAGTAAAACTTTCATTTTAATAGCCTGGCATTCAACTCCGTGTTATTGCTTTAAACGGCATAGTTTGGCGCTATGCTGTTTAAACCTTTTAAGCCCCGTCATGGCTATATCCTTTTCGATTTCAAACTCAAAAAGTCAAAGTCAAATTATTTAGGTATCGATAGTGGATTTGCCTACATGTAAGCCCTCCAACCCCTCAAACCAAATCAAACGCCCGCGCGTATTGCGATAGTTCAAAAGATGTGTTTGCCTGTAGTTTATGCTTGATGTTTTTGCGATGCGTATCAACCGTACCTACGGCTATAAATAATTGGTTGGCTATTTCGGGAGAACTTTTACCAAGTACCATCAGGCGTAAAATTTCACACTCGCGTTTAGACAGGCTGGAAAACTTGCTTAAGTTTTTTCGCAGAAACGTATTTTCATCCAGCATTCGCTCCACTTTGGCGGTAACGTGCTGCACAGGATCAACCTTAAAAGCCATATTAATCACCAGTAAAGGGAGGCCTTCATCATCGCGCATTAAAATTTTCATGGTACTTAAATGCCAAACCCATTCTGGATTACCATTTATTTTTACCTGCTGAAAAAATGTAATATCCTCGTCGGTATTTCTTTCAACCATACCTTTCACCTTCGGCACATAAGTATCTGCATCTTCGGGGTTAAAGTATTTTGCCGTATAATCGGAGGTAGAATAGCTTCTAAATTCGGCTAAAGTTATACCCAGTTGGTTTAACCCATTTTGGCACATGTATTCCAATTTAAAATCGGGCATCCGGTGTATAATGGTTACACCCGGCAGCAGGTTGGCAACAGCGTGTATTTTATCAATCTCGGCTTGAATTTTCAGTTCCAAATCGGGCAATTTATTCATTGCGATATCATAATTAAGGGATGGCAATATAA
>NZ_JBFUIJ010000034.1:0-70256 GCF_056401935.1 Mucilaginibacter sp. P4_D1 | reverse complement strand
GTGCAACCGGGACGTTCATTATTATATATATAGATTTTTGAGGTAGATTCCGTTAAAAAACGTAGAAAATACTGGCCTGGATACTATTATTCTTGAAGTCGCCTAAAATAGCAGAAGGCGTTTCCTGTACTTTTTGTAATCCATAAACGTACCTGGCACCGATCCCCAAACCAATTTTAGACTGATAGCCAAGACCACCGGCCATGCCAAAATCAATCTTTTTAGCAAATTTCGCATCGGTTATACCGCCAAGGTCTTCTTTTACCTTAAAACTGGCCTGTGGGCCTGCCTCAACAAAGAAACCTGAGTTAGTACGGTATTTAAAAAGGATTGGGACAGAAGCATAGGAAAGTTTTATATCCTGTGTGCCAAGCGTGCCACCCTTAACTTTGGCGCCCTGCAGGGAGTATAAAAACTCCTCCTGCACCATAAAGTTATCTGTAAACTTATAGGCAACCGTAAGTCCGGCATGGAAGCCAGGTAATGGATCTGTAGGAAAATTGGCGCTTGTAAAATTACTATAGTTCCCTCCTGCAGTAATGCCGAATTCTAATTTTTTCATCAGCTTTTGACCGAAACTCTGACTCTCGGAAGTTGTTTGACTGAAACCTTTGATTGATATCGCAACCAAAACGACTAACATTGATAATAGCTTTTTCATAAATTGTTCTTTTGTTTTGACCTTTTTTAAGTGCCGCCTACTGGCTGGCTGCTTCATTTAGATCAAAGGTGAGCAGTAAAGGGGCGGCATTACAGCAAAATCTGAACGAAGCGGGCAAAGTTGGGCCGGAAGCGGGATATAAAAGATTCAACTAAAAGCCTTGATATCTTTTTTAAGGTGAATTTGTACGTGACGTGGTAAGCCGCAACCGAGTACTTGATGCAATTACAGACTTCAATTTGAGTTAGTAGACTCTCATTCTTTATGATACAAGTTACCACAATATGTAAGTGACTAATCATTGTAGTATCCGGGCGGATGTTTCTACATGGTCAAAATTAGCCTTAGGTTAAATTATCGGTCTTTTCAATAAAAGCTATGCCGAGCGGGTAGATTTTTCAATATCGTCCCACATTTCGGGAGGTATCATTTCAAGTGCGCTGAACTGGCCGGCGCCTTGCAGCCATTCGCCGCCATCTATGGTAATTACCTCGCCATTGATATAACCCGAAAAATCGGATACCAGGAAAGCGGCAAGGTTGGCCAGCTCCTGGTGCTCACCTACCCGTTTGAGGGGCACCCGATTTTTAAAATCGAATTTTTGAGCCATGTCTCCCGGAAGTAATCGTTCCCAGGCTCCTTTGGTTGGAAACGGGCCGGGCGCAATCGCGTTTGTCCTGATGCCGTGCCGGCCCCACTCAACCGCCAGTGACCTGGTCATGGCCAGCACGCCTCCCTTTGCACAAGCCGAGGGTACAACATAAGCCGAACCTGTAAAAGCATAGGTGGTAATAATATTCAGTATGTTACCGGGTATTTTTTCACCAATCCAGTATTTGCCCAAAGCCAGTGAACAATTGGCCGAACCTTTTAACACAATATCAATAATGGCCGAAAATGCGTTTGCCGACAGGCGCTCGGTGGGCGAAATAAAATTACCCGCCGCGTTATTCAACAGTACATCTACCCGGCCAAAAGTTTCTATGGCTTGTTGCAGCATCTTTTCAACTTCGTCATATTTTCGTACATCGCAGGCAATTGGCAATACTTTGCCATGGGTTGCAGATTCCATTTCGGCAGCGGTTTGCTGCAGCACATCCAGTTTGCGGCTGGTGATAACCAKGTTGGCGCCCAACTGCAAAAAGTAGGTGCCCATCGCCTTACCCAAACCAGTTCCGCCACCCGTTATAATAATGGTTTTCCCCTTCAGGGCATCGTCCTTTAACATGCCGCCGGTAGTTGCAGGATTGGGTGTTGTAGCGTTATTTGGAATTGTCGGATCTGTCATCATCAATTAATTAGATGCGGTTTTTTTTGATTTTAAATTCTGGATCATCATTTGCAGACTTTGCCTGGTTGCCGGGGCCCACCATTGTTCCAGCATCTTGCTTATCGTATCGGTTTGATCTGTCTTTAACCTGCTTATCAACTGTTTACGCAAATTCAATTTACTCGCGCTCCAGGTAACAGGGTTTAGCTTCATATAGGCAGTTACTTTTTGTACAGCAGCATTCATTAAGCCATCCGGCGCGGCAATTTCGTCAATCAAACCAGCTTCCAGCGCTTCATCTACCTTGAGCAGTTTACCTTCCATTAAATACTGATACGCTTTACGCCGACCAAGCCAAAATGAATACAAATTAAAAACAGTATCGGGCACAATAATACCTACGGGGATTTCATTTAGCCCAATGATGAACGCCCCTGACGCCATTACCCGGTAATCGCAGCAAATGGCTAATATGCAGCCACCGGCCGGACTATGACCACTTATAGCAGCAACAATTGGTTTCCTGAATGCTGCTAAAACGTTTTGAAGCACCAAAAAATCAACCCAAAACTCGCGGCTTTCCTGTTCATTATAGTCATAAGCCTCAACCAGGTCTATCCCCGACGAGAAGAAACCTTCCTTGCCGGTTAAAATAACCCCGCCCACGTTATCATCATCTTCCAGTTTTTTGATACAATCGGCCAGTTCATTAACCATTTGATGATTTATAGCATTTGAGCGACCCCTATCGAGCGAAATTATTACCAATCTGCCCTGTATTGTTGTTTGAAATGTTTTCATCTGCTAAATCAATTTACAAGGGTTGGGTTATCGCTCACTTCGCTGGGATACATTTTATCTATCTGGGTTTTGTACTTTTCGGCTATTACCTTTCGTTTCATTTTCCCCGTTGGCGTAAGCTCACCACTATCTATCGACCATTCATCAGGAAGCAAGGTTATTTTTTTCACCTGTTCCACATGGTTAAATTCGGGGTTATAAGTATTAACGATTGATTGATAAAGTTCAATCACCCTGGCATTTTTAACCAGTTCCCTGTTGGACGAATACGAAATTTCGTTTTGTTTACACCAGGGCTTTAAATGCGTGTAAGAAGGTACAATCAGCGCCGAAACAAACTTCCTCTCCGAACCGCATACCATCATCTGTTCAATAAAATAATTTTCTTTCATTTTATTTTCGATGGGCAGCGGGGCCACGTATTTGCCGCCGGATGTTTTAAATATCTCTTTTTTGCGATCAGTTATCTTCAGGAAGGAATCCTTATCCAGTTCGCCGATATCGCCGGTGTGAAACCAACCGTCTTCTATCACTTCAGCCGTAAGTTCGGGGTTTTTATAATACCCGGCCATAACGTTAGGGCCTTTGCAAAGGATTTCGCCGTCGGCTGCTATTTTAGCCTGCACGCCATTTAACAAAGGACCTACGGTACCAAATTTTCTGCCGCTTTTTTCATAACGGTTAACGGCGATTACGGGCGAAGTTTCGGTAAGCCCGTAACCTTCCAAAATAACAATGCCGGCTGCGGTGAAAATCCTCTCGAGCTTAATAGGACAGGCCGAGCTACCAACTACTATCGATTTTATATTGCCCCCTATTGCGTTACGCCATTTGCTAAACACCAGTTTATCGGCTATGGCAAGTTTAATTTTGTACCCCGGGCTGCTGTTATTAATTTCATACGCTTCGGCCACTTTTACCGCCCAAAAAAAGATCTTTCTTTTAACACCGGTTAGTTTCTGGCCCTCTACCATAATTTTTTCAAACACTTTTTCGAGCAAACGCGGAACGGCTGTAAAAAGAGAAGGTTTTACCTCTTTCAAGTTCGCCCCAATGGTATCCATATTCTCGGCATAGTAAATAGAAAAACCATTGAAGAGATAAACATAGGTACACATTTTTTCAAAAATGTGGTTGAGGGGCAAAAAGCTTAAAACACATTTTTCTTTCAGTGGTATCCGGGCAAGCACTTCGCCCGATGCTATGGCGTTACTCATGATATTTTTATGGGTAAGCATTACACCTTTGGGCCGGCCGGTAGTTCCGGAAGTATAAATGATGGTAGCGATATCATTTTGGGTAATCTTATCGCTTATTTTATTAATTTGTTGGCGGTAGCCTTCTGTTAAAGGTTTTAGCAATATACTCCAATGCATACAGCCATCTATGTGGTCAAAAGTAAAAATGCCTTTTAACGATGGGACATGTAAGCGTACCTCTTCAACCTTATCGCATAAATCTTTACTGCTTATAAACAGGTATTTAACTTCGGCTTCATTTAATATTTGCTCAATCTCCTTAGTGCCTGTATTAGGGTATAACGGCACCAATATGGCCCCTGTTTGCTGCACTGCCAGGTCGGTTATTACCCATTCGGGCCTGCCGTTGCTGATCAGTCCAATTTTATCACGCCCTTCGGTGGTACCATCACCAGCCGAAACGCCCAGATTCAATAAAGCAACGGATAATTGGTAAATTAAATCATGCGCCTCTTTGGTGCTGTACGCCTTCCAGGCACCGTTCTCTTTTGCATTCAGGAAATTTGCCCCCGGCGCCTTGGCCTGAGTGTCCATGCAATCAAATAGTCTTGTCGCGTTTTCCATATTGCAACAATTATTTAAATAAAGGTTGCCCTTTATAGTAATTCAAATACACCCGCTGCGCCTTGCCCGGTGCCTACACACATGGTAACTATACCATATTTTTTTTCACGCCTTTTTAATTCATTAAAAAGCTGAACCGAAAGCTTGGCACCTGTGCAGCCAAGCGGATGGCCAAGCGCTATAGCGCCGCCATTTACATTTACTATTTCGGGATCAAGTTCCAACCCTTTAATGATAGCTAATGACTGTGATGCAAATGCCTCATTTAACTCTATCAGGTCAATATCCTGCTGTTTCATCCCGGCCATTTTTAGTACTTTGGGTATAGCTACCAATGGCCCTATCCCCATAATACGCGGCGGTACGCCTGCAACAGCGTAATTAACCAGCCTTGCAATGGGCTTAAGATTGTTCGCTTTTAAAAACCGTTCGCTCACCACCATTACAAAGGCCGCACCATCACTTGTTTGCGATGAGTTGCCGGCTGTAACCATCCCTTTTGCATCAAACACGGGTTTTAGCTTGGCCAATGCATCAATGGATGTATCGGCACGCGGCCCTTCATCCACATCTACCTTAAACTCCCTTGTCTTTTTCTTCCCGCTTTCGTCAATATAGGTTTCTACTATATTTACCGGGGCTATTTCATCTTTAAACTTACCCGCTTTGATGGCATTGATAGCTTTTTGGTGTGAGTTATAAGCAAATTGATCCTGCTCTTCGCGGCTGACATTGTATTCTTTTGCCACGGCCTCGGCTGTAAGGCCCATCCCCCAGTAATAATCAGGGTGCGCCAGGGCAACGTCGGCATTTGGCACAATGCGCCAGCCCCCCATCGGGATCAGGCTCATGCTTTCTACACCGCCTGCAATAATACAATCGGCAATGCCGCTGTGTATTTTTGCCGATGCTATCGCGATAGTTTCCAGGCCGGATGAGCAGTAGCGATTTACCGTCATTCCGGGTACTTTATCGGTATCCAATGCCATTAACGAGATAAGCCTGGCTACGTTTAAGCCCTGTTCGGCCTCGGGGGTTGCGTTGCCCACAATCACATCGTCTATCTGCTCCTTATCAACATTAGGCACCGATGCCATTAATTGCCTGATAACATCTGCGGCAAGCGTATCCGGCCGGGTAAACCTAAATCCACCCCGGGTAGCTTTTCCAACAGCGCTGCGGCTGGCTGCCACTATGTATGCGTTCATTTTATCGAGATTTTATACTTATTAAAACTTAGTTCCTTAACACTTTTCCGCCTGTTAAAATAGATTGGATCCGTTCAAGCGTTTTCTTTTCGGCGCAAAGCGAAATAAAGGCTTCACGCTCCAGGCCAAGCAAATACTCTTCGCTTACTATCGAGGGTTGAGACAGATCACCTCCCGAAAGCACATAGGCCAGCTTCTGGGATATTTTTACGTCGTGCTGGCTAATGTAGTTGCCGCTGTACATGGTATTAGCGCCCACATATCCGAGACCAAGGGCTTGTTTGCCCAATACCCTGATATCACTGCGCGGAATAGGCTGCACATATCCCTCATTTGCCATTTGCAGACATTGCTGCTTTGCTTCGGCAAGCAACCTATCGCGCGATACCACTACCACATCCCTACCCTTTTTAAGGTACCCAAACTCAAAAGCCTCATAGGCCGATGTGGATACTTTTGCCTGGCCAATGGTCAAAAACCTGTCGCGGAAATTATTCAGCTCTACATCGCCTTCCTGTAACTCGTCTGAAAGCCGCAGGGCAAATTCTTTTGTTCCGCCGCCGCCCGGTATCAAACCAACGCCAAATTCTACCAAACCCATATATAACTCGGCATGTGCTACTACCTTATCGGCATGCAGGCACATTTCACAGCCACCGCCCAAAGCCATCTGGTGAGGCGCTATCACCACCGGGATAGCCGAGTAACGGATCCGCATCATGGTATTTTGGAAGGTTTTCACTACTATGTTCAGCTCGTCAAACTCCTGTTCAACCGCCATCATAAATATCATACCTACATTTGCCCCCGCGCTAAAATTGGCTCCCTCGTTTGATATTACCAGGCCTTTATAGCTGGTTTCGGCAAGGGTAATGGCTTTGTTAATGCCTTCAATTACCTCGCCTCCTATGGTATTCATTTTAGTATGAAACTCCAGGTTTAGTATACCATCGCCAATATCGGTAATGGTAGTTCCGCTGTTTTTCCATACGGTATTTGTGGCGCGGATGGTATCCAGCAAAATAAGTCCTTCGGTACCCGGAATGGTTTTGTAACCTTTAGCCGGAATATCGTAATACAAGCGTTTTCCGTTCTCAATTTTGTAAAAGCTTTTTGCGCCGGCCGCAAGCATGTCATATACCCATTGGGCAGGTTTAGCACCTGCCGCTTCCATGGCTTTTACGGTATCTTCAACACCCAGTGCGTCCCATTTTTCAAAGGGTCCCAGTTCCCAGCCAAAGCCTGCCTTTGTGGCTGCATCTATTTTATAAAGCTCGTCGGCTATTTCGGGAATACGATTGCCGGCGTAAGCAAATAACTCGTAAAACGTTGCCCGGTAAAAATCACCGGCTTTATCTTTTGCAGCGATTAATATTTTCAGCCGGGCCGGGAGACTGTCAACCGTCTTGGTGCTTTCCAGCGAGGCGAATTTCACTTTCTGAGAAGGCTTATATTCCAGCGTTTTTAAATCGAGCGCGTAAAACTGGTTTACGCCGTCAGCTTTTTCCTTTTTATAAAACCCCTGGCCTGTTTTACTGCCCAGCCAGTTGTTTTTCACCATGCCATCTACAAATGATGGCACCTTAAATAACTCTCTTGCTTCATCGTCTGGCGCGTTTTGATAAAGGCCATTGGCAACGTGTACCATGGTATCTAAGCCCACCACATCATTGGTGCGGAACGTTGCCGATTTTGGATGACCGATTACCGGCCCGGTTAGCTTATCAACCTCTTCCACCGTCATACCGGTTTTCTCTACGTATTGCAGCACACTCATGATGCTGAACACTCCTATGCGGTTGCCTATAAATGCAGGGGTATCTTTAGCCAAAACGGTGGTTTTGCCAAGGTACTTGCTGCCATAGTCCATCAAAAAATCAACAACGCTACCTAATGTTTCTTTTATGGGGATGATCTCCAATAATTTTAAATACCGGGGCGGGTTAAAAAAGTGGCTGCCGCAAAAATGCTTTTTAAAATCATCGCTCCTGCCTTCGGCCATTAAATGTATGGGGATACCGGATGTGTTTGATGTAATGAGCGTGCCGGGTTTCCTGTATTTTTCTACCGTTTCAAATACCTGGCGTTTAATATCAAGCCGTTCAACAACTACTTCAATAACCCAATCGCAATCGGCAATTTTGGGCATATCGTCGGTAAAATTCCCGGTAGTGATACGTTTGGCAAATGATTTAAGGTAAATGGGCGATGGATTGGATTTTAAGGCAAAATCCAGCGCATCATTAACAATTTTATTCCGGGCCTTTTTATCGTCCGGCGGGGCATCTTTAGGTACAATATCAAGCAACAGTACCTGTACGCCGGTATTGGCGAAATGGCAGGCTATGCGGCTGCCCATCACTCCCGACCCCAGTACTGCAACTTTTTTTATAATTCGTTTAGCATCCATCAGTAAAGCTTGTTTATTAAATTTTTATTTATTCGGCCCGCGACCAGGTAGTTGTACGCCCAAACAGCGAAATGCCTATGTAGCCGCGGATATCTAAGGTTTTACCTTTATAGGTTATTTTGCAGGAGTACGTTTTACCGTTCAGGGGATCATAAATAGTGCCGCCTGTATACTTGTCGTCGCCGTCTTTTTCAAAATCGGCCAATACAGGTAAACCCAACCGGGGCCTTGTACGCAATTTTTCGTCAACGTTCATTTCGTCAACTTTTGGTTTACCGTTTTTAAGGGGTTCTTTAAGCCACACCACCTTGCCATAAAACTTACCATTGCTCTCTTTAGTGATCTGGATTTTGGCGCTTTTTACATCATTATACCACATGCCCTCAATTCTGTCTGCCTGTGCTTTTACGCATACGCTTACCGATAACAGAGTTAGCAGGATTAGTGCAAAACGGATAGGTTGTTTTTTTGATACAGACATTGCTTCAGGTGTTATTTTTACAAAAAAACCATCTCTTTTTTTTGAGGCATATCCATGCTTTTCAGATTTACAAAAAAGCAATCCCGGCATCAGAAGCCGTCTCTTCAAAAGAAACAGGTAGAATTATAAAATGATTAAGATAATTTAGCCCCGCCAATTAACGGGATGGTTTATAATAACAAATATCAGCTTATGCGGCGCTTAACAAAGGTCTAAACGACGGAAACATTTGTCAATATTTCGGAAATTAAAGTTAACCTCTTTTGTTTGATAATTGCGTTACTAAATAATATTAAGTCGGAAGTTCTAAGTCAGAAGTCCTAAGTCGGAAGTCTTAAGTCGGAAGTGTCATTTTTGACTTAGGACATCCAACTCAAGACTATCCGCCTTTCAGGGTTGCTACTAAATTGATATATAACTGCATCGCAACGTCGGCCGCCATACCTTGCAGTTTTAGCCAGGCGTCATATTTTGCTTTGGCCACAAAATCAAACATACCTGGGGTATTTTGGGTATTAATATCGCCTTCTGTTGCCTGTTTGTACAGGCTATATAAGCTTAACAGTGTTTCGTTATCCGGTTTCGATGACAGTTGCTTGCTTTCGGCAACCGCTTTTTCAAAGGCGTCTTTTAAATCAGTCATGGTTAAATTATTGGTTACTGGCGGTATTGCGTTCTTCAATATAATCACTACTCCGGGGTGCATTCATAAACATCTGGCTTAGTTCTGCGGGTAATATGGCAAGCCTGCGTTTTTCCATATCTATCCAGGCACCTTCGGCATTTACTATAGCGGCTTTAACGCCATCGCCGCGGTATAACTCGTGCCTTATCGACCAGCGGGAACCATCGGGCCGCGAGCTTACAAGTTCGCAGCTTACCCGGATCAGGTCGTTAATCCCAATCTCGCGCAGGTAAATCAATTCCTCCCTGAACAGTACGGGCCCTATTTTATATTCGTAAAGTTTGGGGAGTTTTAAACCCAGGTTTTCCAGCATGGTTATACGCGCCTGCGCTGCAAAATCGGCATAAGCAGAGTGCCGCATGTGCTGGTTTGAATCTATTTGCGACCATAATACCTGGCCTTCATAAAAAAATTCCATAACCCTATTATTTTATTTGTGCTGTTGCTTAAACTTCCTGACGGCGGCCGTCAGCTTTGGTAAAATCTCCATTGCATCCCCCACAACACCGTAATTGGCTGCTTTAAAAAAAGGAGCTTCGGGATCTTTGTTAATTACGACAATGGTTTTTGAACCGTTAACACCCGCCAGGTGTTGTATAGCGCCTGAGATGCCTACCGCTATATATAAATTAGGGCGAACTGTACCGCCTGTTTGGCCAACATGCTCGTGATGTGGTCGCCAATGCGAATCGGCCACCGGACGTGAGCAGGCTGTGGCAGCCCCCAGTTCTTTTGCCAGCTCTTCCAGTATGCCCCAGTTTTCGGGGCCTTTCATGCCGCGACCGCCTGAGACAACCAGTTCGGCATCAGCAAGCGCCACCTCGCCGGTCACTTTATTTACTGCTTTCACTTTTACGCCAAAATCTTCTTCGCTAAAGCTTACATCCAATTGATCTACAACTGCTTTCCCTTCAATTTTAACCGCCTGGAAAGTATTCGGCATCAGCATAATTACCTTTACATCGCTTAAAATATTCACATAGGCGAATGCTTTGCCCGAGAATACGGCTTTTTTAATCACAAATCCTTTTTCGGTATCCGGGTACGACAATGCACCCGCCACCAGACCGGCCCCTAATTTCACGGCCACCCGGGGTGCAACCATCCTGCCACCGATATCATGAAGCGTTACAATTATTTTACTGCCTTCCTTTTGCGCTGCGGCTATCAATGCGCCGGCGTAAGCCCGTGCATGCAGTTTATCTAAACGGCTATCAGCAACATGCAATACTTTTTGAGCGCCATATTCGCCAAGGCCTTCCATTTCGGCAGCGGTAACGGTGCCTAAAACCAGGGCAGTTACCGTGGTACCCGTTTGTTTAGCTATGTGCGCGGCATAGTGTAGCGCCTCAAAATTTTTCTTTTTAATCGTTCCCCCGGTATGTTCTATCAATACAATTACAGACATTTTTTTAAGTTTTTTGGTTTGAAAAATGCCCGGTACAGGTAACCGGACAATAAAAATCAGCTATCAGATTACTTTGGCTTCGGTATGCAGCAATGCTACCAGTTCGTCCATATTATCGGGGCTTACCAGTTTAATCCCGGCTTTGGCTGGCGGTAATTCATAAGCTAATATTTGGGTAAGCGGTGTTATTTTTGCAGGCACAACAACCTTTAACGGACGTGTACGCGCAGCCATTATACCACGCATATTGGGTATGCGCGCCTCGGCAACACCTTTTTGGCAGGATATTACCACGGGTAAGTTACAGGCATCGGTTTCCTCGCCGCCTTCTATTTCACGGGTTACCACTGCCGTATTACCTTCCACTTGTATACTCGTTGCAAAACCAATGTAATTGATATCCAGCAATCCGGCCAACATAGCGCCTGTAGTACCATTATTGTAATCGATAGATTCTTTGCCGCATAAAATAAGGTCGTAACCGCCCCCGGCAGCATACTCCGCTATATAACCGGCGGTTTCGTAAGGATCATTGCTATCGGCATCAATGCGGACGGCTTCATCGCCACCCAATGCCAGGGCTTTCCTGATCACAGGCTCGACATTGGCATAACCAACAGTTACAAGGTGAACCTCGGTAGCTATACCTGTTTCTTTTAGTTCAATTGCCCGGATGAGGGCATACCATTCATCGTAAGGGTTAATTACGTAAGTAACACCATCGCTGCTGATGGCGGTATCGTTATTTTTTAATACAATTTTAGTACTGGTATCTGGTACCTGGCTTATACAAACTAATACTTTCATTATTAGATTTTTATTTTTTAGGTTGATGTTGTTAAAATGGGGAGCGGGCTACCCGTGAAGTGTTAGGATTTACATGAACATTCGGTTGAACGCTGGTTACGACTCTCACCCCGGCTACGCTGCGCTGGCCGACCCTCTCTCCGGCTAAAGCCGCAAAGAGGGTGAAGCTCATTTTTTCTTTATTTACCCCCTCTATGCGCGAAGCGGAGAGAGGGGTGACAAGCGTAGCGATGTCGGGGTGAGTCGTCGCCGCAATGCGATAGACGTCGTTCCTCCCTCAGAATCCCAGCCTTACGAAGTTTTGAAAACTTCGTAAGGCTTTCGCCGGCTTAAAAACAATATTTATTTTCGGCTATCAGTTTTGCTGCAACATTCCTGCGTGCCTGGGTGGTATTAAAATCTTCTGTTTTGGTGAAGCGTTTAAGCCCCATCAGCATCATTCTTCTTTCATCGCCTTCGGCAAACGAGTTTAACGCCTCCCGGCCGGCTTTTGCAAGATGTTCTGCCGCATCGTTAATATATACGCGCATGATATCCAGCTGTTCTTTGCAAGCTTCTTCTCCTCTTAAACCAACCAGTTTTTCTACCCGCAGTTGCAACGATTCGCTCACGTAAAGCTCTATCAGCATATCGGCCAGGTTCATTAGCACTTCCTGCTCTTTACCAAGTTGTGTCATCAGTTTTTGCACGGCACCACCTGCTACCATCAATATGGCCTTTTTAAAATTGGCTATGTATTTCTTTTCTTTAGCAAACAGGCCGTCATCTTCGGCTGCGCCAAAATCGGGGATGCTTACCAGTTCGCCTGCTACTTTTTGGGCCGGGCCCATCAGGTCAAGTTCGCCCTTCATGGCGCGTTTAAGCATCATATCAACCGTTAACAAGCGGTTAATTTCGTTAGTTCCCTCGAAAATCCGGTTGATCCTCGAATCGCGGTATGCCCTGTCCATCGGTGCCTCGGCGCTATATCCCATACCACCGTAAATCTGTACGCCCTCGTCGGTTACGTAATCCAAAACTTCGGATGCGTGAACTTTAAGGATTGCCGCTTCAATGGCATATTGCTCGGTTCCTTTCAATTTGGCTTTGGTTTCATCAAGCCCCGATGCCATTAACATTTCGGTAGCTTCCTCCATATTTTGACAGGCCCTGTATACTGCCGATTCTGAAGCATAGGTGCGGATAGCCTGTTGGGCCAGCTTGTATCTTATAGCCCCGTACTTTGAAATGGACCGGCCAAATTGTTCGCGTTCATTGGCATAACGTACTGATGCGGTTATCACATCCTTGCTTGCCCCTACTGTACCGCCACCTAATTTGATACGGCCAAGGTTTAATATGTTAACCGCTATCTTAAATCCATTTTGGCGTTCGGAAAGCAGGTTCTCCACCGGTACTTTACAATCGTTAAAAAATACCTGCCGGGTTGAGCTCCCTTTGATACCCATTTTGTGCTCTTCGGTATTCAGCGAAAGACCTTCAAAATCTTTTTCGACAATAAAAGCGCTCAGGTTTTCATCATCATCTATTTTGGCAAAAACGGTAAATACATCGGCGAAGCCCGCGTTGGTGATCCACATTTTTTGACCTGTGATGAGATAATGTTTACCATCAGCAGACAGCTTCGCCTTTGTTTTGCCCGAGTTGGCATCCGAGCCCGCAGATGGTTCGGTTAGGCAGTAAGCGCCTTTCCACTCGCCACTTGCCAATTTAGGAACATATTTTTGTTTTTGCGCTTCGGTACCATAATATAATATAGGCATGGTGCCTATACCTGTATGTGCCGAAAACGCCACTGAAAAGGAATGCCCGGCCCCCAATTTCTCGGTAACCAGCATAGATGTTTTAAAATCTTTACCAAAACCGCCATATTCTTCGGGTACCGATATGCCCAATAACCCAAGCGCGCCGGCCTCGTCCATTAAATGCCGCATCAGTCCTTCCTCCTGCTCGTCAATACGTTGCAGGTTGGGGGTTACCTGCTGGGCAAGAAAATTGGTACATGTTTCGGCAATCATTAACTGCTCTTCATTCCATTCTTCAGGAATAAAAATGCTGTCTGCAGCAGTTTCCCTGATCAGAAACTCGCCTCCTTTTATGGCTTTCATTGGTTCAGTGGCATTCATAAATAAGTATTTAATGGTTGTGTTTGGTCCCGTTTTAAAATTCAGCCGATTATACTAATCACTATGTTATATAAGTAATTATCAGCATGTAAAAAGCGCCCCGGTTTAAAGGGCAGCAATTGGTTTTATAATCAGGAGTAAAATTAGCAGCGATGATAAACTAAAGAAAGGGCTGCAATGCGGAGATATTAGTCAAAAAGTCGGATTGGGGTGGGGTGAGTGGTTGATTGGGTTGGATTGGGTTGATTGTGAGTGTTGTGTTGCGCAGCAGTTTCATGTCTGAACCGGGATTAAACAGATTTATCAGATTTTCAGGATTTTCATGAACTCAACTCAATAAACCCAATCCAACCCAATCAGCCAATCAACTTAATGCCCCGATACCGCCCTATAATCGGACGGCGACATGCCTGCATGTTTTTTGAAATATTTGCCGAAGGAGGATTGATCTGGGAAATGGATATCCTCGGCTACCCGGGCTATGCTTACATCGTGATTTCTTAGTAACACCTTGGCCTCCAGTATCACCGCATCGTCTATCCATTCGCCGGCCGTTCTGCCGGTAACTTCCTTAACGGTTTCTGTTAAGTGTTTTGGGGATACATACAACGCATCGGCATAATACTGCACGTTACGATGTTCTTTATAATGATGAAAAACCAGTTCCTGGAAAAGTACGTTCAGTTCCTGTTTCCGGGTTTGCTTACCCTTTATAATGATGTGCTGCTTTTCATAAATAGCTTGTATTTCGTAAAGCAGTGTCATTAAAGTACTCCTGGATATTTCAACATTATAAGGATGCCCTTCACGTTCTAATTTTTTCTGGATCAACAGGTAAATTTCCAATATCATCCTGGCATCTGCGTTATCGGGGTAAATTACCGGGATAGATGCGCTTTTAAAATAACTGAATGACTCCAAAAAGTGGCTGTTGACGCTATTTTCTGTTAAAAAGGCCTTACTGAACACAACAAAACGGCACAAAAAATCATCGCTGCTGTTATAAATTCGTAACACATGAAAAGGGGTTGCCAAAAGCATAGCATCGGGCCGGGCATCGTATACCTGCAGGTTAACTTCAACCTTGGCCGTGCCGCGTGTGCAAATACCTATTATATAACCATCCGACCTGTATGGGTATTCGCTCAAACTTAACAGCTGTTTTTCGTCAACAACAAAAAAATCAGCGCCGGCCAGCTTGTCGGCATATAGATCGGCAAATTTTGATAAGCTTAATTGTCCAACCTTATTGCTCATGTATGTTTTAATTATAATTATTTAATTCTTCTATTTTTCAAAAAAGGCCCCAAAACGGCGAAAGTTTTACAGTATTTTTTGCCCCTTAACTTAAATATAGGCGTTATCCGACTTTTTGACTAATATCTCCGCATTATAGCCCTTTTTTTCTTTTCAATCCAAACTAATTTTATTYCCGATAGCCGCCAATTGTAATCTACATGCAATTGCCTATTGTAACCAATTATATTTTTATGAGAAAAGTTTTACTTCTGATGCTTTTTATAGCACCGTTAACGGCTTTTTCCCAGGGTTTCCAGGTGAACCTGGAAGGGCAAAAGCAAATAGGTATGGGCCATACCGGGGTGGGTACCCTTCAGGATGGCGCATCTGTATTTTTTAACCCCGGTGCAGTAGCCATGCTGCCAGAAAACTACATACAGGGCGGCATAAGCCCATTATTTTTCAAATCTGATTTTAATCCGGCCGGCACATCAACTCAAAACAGAACCTTGAATAAAGTTGCAACACCATTTGAGTTTTATGCTGTTTGGGGTCCTAAGTCGTCTTTTTGGAAATTAGGGCTTGGCGTTTATACACCCTTTGGCGGTTTAACCGATTGGGGCAATACCTGGCAGGGTAAATACGTGCTGGAAAGCCTTAATCTGAAAGCTATTTATTTTCAACCTACACTAAGCATTAAACTGGCCGATTTCCTGAGTATTGGCGGTGGTTTTGTTTATAACCACGGCAGTGTTGACCTTACGCGTGCTATTCCCCTGGCAAACAGCTCCGGTGAACCAGGCCAGGCCGAATTAAAAGGCAGCGGAAAAGGCTACGGATGGAATGCCGGTATATATATCAAAACAGAATCGGGTATTACCGTGGGGATAACTCACCGTTCGCAGGTGAATACCACCATTCCCAATGGTAATGCCATTTTTAAAGTACCTACATCAATACAAAGCAGTTTCCCGCAGCCAAATACGTTTACTGCAACCATTCCGTTACCGGCCACCAATTCTATCGGCTTTGGGTTTTATCCCAGTAATAAGTGGATCCTGGCGCTTGATGTTAACCTGGTTGCCTGGGATGCCTATAAAACATTATCATTTGATTATAAAACCAATACAGCGGCTTTGCAAGACACCCACTCGGCCAGGAATTATCAACAGGCTGTTAGTTTACGTGGCGGCGCACAATACAAAGCTACAGATAAGCTTGCCCTGCGTTTCGGCGGAGGCTACGCCAGCACAGCTGTTGCAGATGGCTATGTAACGCCCGAAGCACCTGATGCCAACCGCGTTTATGGCACACTGGGCTTAGGTTATACATTAGCCAAACACCTGGATATAGATATCTCGTTTGAGTATGAACACCTGATGCAGCGTACCCAAACCAATATCGAATCGCAGCTATCGGGAACATTTAAAACTGATGTATATATTCCTGGTATCTCATTGGCTTATCACTGGTAATTCTTAAAAGAAATTAATACATGAAAACACTTAAACAGCATATTTATATTATTGCAGGGCTACTTTTATTAGGTGCCTGCAAGCCCGAGATCCATACTCCAAAACCGGTTGCCGGCTCGGCTGATTTCTCGCGGTACATATCGGTGGGCAATTCGCTTACAGCGGGTTATGCCGATGGTGGCTTATACCTTGCAGGGCAGCAGGTATCATACCCCAGCATTATTGGTAAACAAATGCAGGCAGTGGGCGGCGGCGCATTTACCCAACCCTTGTTCAGCACCGCCCAATCAAACGGATCGGGTTACTTATCGTTAACCGGTTTTAATGCCGATGGTACGCCAATAACTACTGCGGTTACCACAAACCTGGGTATCCGTGGCCAGGTAACTGTTCCGGGTTTTGGTAACGTTATTTTATATACCAAATACTCGGGCGATATTAATAACTACGGCGTACCGGGTATTAAACTGTTGCACATCACCTATGCACCTTACGGCAACCTTAACGGGTATTTTGAGCGCCTGCTGCCCGGAAATCCGCCAACAAACTCCACCACCTATCTTGATTTTGTTATGGCAAAACCGTTCACCTTCTTCTCAAACTGGCTGGGGAACAATGATGCTTTAAGTTATGCTACATCAGGCGGTGCCGGCGATGTATTGACAGATAAAAATACATTTGCCTATTTGTATAACGTATTGATAACTACCCTTACCTCCAAAGGGCAAAAAGGTGTAGTTGCGACGATACCCGATGTAACTTCTATACCTTATTTTAATACCATTACCGTTTCGGCAATACTGGCAGGAGTTCAAAAAGCAAACCCGACTGCCAAGGCGCTTTATATCAAGGCACTGGTTTCGGGTAGTACTTATGCGCCACGCGCGGCAACAACCAATGACCTTATTGTGCTTACCTTCCCGACAAGCAAAATTGGCCAGCTGGTTACAACACCTTATGGTAACTTACCTTACGGCTTAACCCCTTATACGCCAATAGATAACCAGTATGTACTTGATGAAAAAGAGGCTATCCTTACCGAAGATTATGTTACATCATATAACAATACCATAAAAACGATAGCCGCAGCAAAAGGCCTGGCTATTTTTGATGCTTACACTTTTCTGCGAAATATAAAACAGAACGGAATGGTGGTTGACGGGGTAAGTGTTAATTCCAACTATATCAGCGGAGGCCTGTTCTCGCTGGATGGGGTGCACCTTACACCACGCGGTTATGCTATAGTGGCCGATGAATTTATCAAAGCCATTAACGATAAATACAATTCGTCTATACCGCGGGTAAACATATCAGATTATAATGGGGTTAAGTTCCCTTGATGCAGTTGGCGGTTTTCAGTTTGCAGGCTGGGGAACATCTGACAGTTGTTTTGATAATTCCCAATTGATTATTATATAAACAGGATAAGCTACTCATCACCGGGTAGCTTATCCTGTTTTGGGGCGACATGTTTTACTTTTTTTGCGCCGGGATAAGTTCCTTTAGCTTTTCGTTGCCGTTGATGGTTTTTAAACCTTCTTCGTAGCCTATCATAAAAATTTCATCCACTGCATCGGTATCAAAAATACCGTAACCGCCTAAATCGTGTGGCTCAATAACTATATCGCACAACATTTTGTGGGTATTAAGCCCCGAGTTGATGGCTATCATAGCGGCCCTGTCAACCAGGTTACCAAATGATTTGATAGAGGTAACCACCGGTAAGTGGTTACACGATGATCCAATGATCAGGTCGCAATTACCCACTAACGGCTCGACGGGAAAATTATTCAGGATACCGCCATCTATATACATTCGGTTGTTGATGGTAATAGGCTTAAAAATTCCGGGTAAGCAGCACGAGGCCAAAACCGCCATGTCCAGCTCTCCATCGGTAAAGTAAACCAGCTTTGCTTCCCCCAGGTCGACAGCGGAGACGGTGATGCGCGTTTGGAGATTTTCGAAGGAATTATGCGGAATATATTTTGATATTAAAAACCGGGCTTTTAATATCGAGATCAACCCATCGCCACCAAAAGACGGGCGCAAAAGTTTAAGCAGGCTGTTGTCTTTAATCAGCTGCAATATTTCTTTTGGCGCATATCCCCCGGCAAAAAAAGCCGCGGCTATTGCTCCTGCACTTGTGCCCGATATATGCGAGAATTTAATACCATAATCTGTTAGCGCCTGCATTACACCTAAATGCGACACGCCCCTTACACCGCCACCCGAAAGTGCCAGTCCTATTTTTTTTGCCTTACCTTGATCGATACCTGAATTCATTGTGTATTTGTTTGTGAGCCATGTTATAGTGCCCCAATATTTGAGTGCGGGCAATAAGGCCTACTTTAATTCAAATAAGGTTAAAAATTTTGTCATATCATATTTTTATATGTTTTAACGGGGCAAACGCATCTTAAGTGGGTTAACATAACTTAACACATTTCAGATAAAATACTTTCAAGTATTTGATAGTCAATATCTTATATTCAATCATGGTTAACACTAAATTTAGCCTTTCACGTGTGAGTACAACATCCCGGAAAAAAATTCAGGCTAAAAAATGAGATTGCCGGGAATTGTAGTTACAGCAGGTTGTGATTGGATGCCGCCCCATTGCCAAACCGGTAACTAATGGATATTTCATGCGTGGCGTTGTTAAAGCCGCCCAAATTGGCTGATAAGGTGCCAAACTGGTAGCTGTAGCCTACATGGAAAGCATTCATATTTATGGTAACAATGCCGGCCATTGCGTTATCGGTGTTGTAGTTGATGCCAATGCCCAATGCCTGTTTCATGTACAACGTGCCGGATACATTAACCACAAGCGGCACGCCTTTGGCGTAGGCAACCAATGTTGCCGGTTTAAATTTAATATCCTCGCTGATATTGGTCAGCAATGCTCCCGAAAAGTAATAGTGGCTCTTGAAACTGGAATTGTTTTGTATAGATGCGGTACCCAAACTGGTTATGGTAAGCTCGGGCGCCGAGATTCCCAGGTAATACCAGTCGGTATAATAGATTACGCCAAATCCAATGTTAGGTTTGGTTCCCCGCACATCATTCCTGAAGGTGGGGTCGTTGGAATCCAATGATGAATAATTGGCCGTATAGTTACGGATACCGCCATTGATAGATACCGCTAAATAACTGTCGGGGTCCAGTTGAATCCCTTTTGCAAAATAGGCATTTACTTCGGTCTGGTGTTCTATTGCCAGCCGGTTGTCAAACACAATTAATCCGGCTGCGCCGTCAATAGATTCGATAGGCAGGTTTCCGTTGATGAGGTGGGTTACCGGCGCTCCGTCTATCCCCACCCACTGTTTACGGGCCAGGGTATGGATCGATCCAGCTTTATCCAAAAGGGAATAGGCCGGGTTAAAGGGTGTTAGGTTATCCATGTACTGGGTATAACTAAAGGCTTGCTGCTGGGCACAAGCACTGTGGCCTGTTACTATAAGTAACAGGCACAGGCTTAATGTAACAAGCAGGGAAAACTTGTTGTTATCAATCTTATTCATATCCCGCATCATGCCGCGTTATCAGTATTTAATGATGATGAAACCGGTTTTATGTTTATTTTCTTCGCCTTTCTTATATTCCAGCGTGTAAAAATAGGTGCCGGGTTGCTGCATGGTACCGCTGATGCTGGAGTGGCCGTCAAATACATTGGAGCTGTTATCATAGCCTTTTGCTTCAAATATTTTAACACCACTGCGGTTCATGATCGTTAATTTATTATCGGGGTAGGCTGTTAATCCGTCTATGATCAGCACATCGTTAATACCATCCCCGTTTGGCGAAAGGCCTTGGTGTACTACAATGCCTTCGTTGATGATGTCGCGCTGCGGCGGGGCTACAGCCACAGGTGCGCTCTTTAATGACATCAAGCCTGACGGAGGTTCTGTTCCGTAAATGAGCTGTCCTTTATAGTAAACCGTAATGTGGTTATTCTCTTTCATGACGTCTTTGGCCATGTACGAGTAATCATTCAGCTCATTAAAGTTCGACCAGTCTGCCTTGGTAATACGGTACTGGATGTTGCCCGACGAACTTAAAGGATAAAGGGTGCCTGCGGCCGAATTTACCGCAAGTTCAAAATAGGTATCGGCCCCGGTGAGCGCGGTAGCTAATGGTACAAAATTACCACTGATGTTACCGCTGCCTTTTTTAGCGTAATCTATCCAACAGTTCAGGCTCTGGGTACCGTCTTTGGTAAACCAGTAACGGGCTGTGATATCTCCAAAAGTTACAGGTACGTTGCCGGTATTATTAATTGCCAGGTAGGTGCTGATGGCATTGCCGCTGGTACCGGTGTTTTGGTTCTGGTAAAACACGTTAAGGCTGGTAAGCGGGGTAACGGCTGCCGGTTCGGTTCCCCATATCAGCATCCCGTTGCGGTAAAGCGTAATGTGGTTGTTATTAGCATAGCTGCCGGTATTGCTTTGGTAAGAGTAATCATCCGCCTCATTCAATAATCCCCAGTCCTGGTTGGCAAACCGCGATTGGATTTGCCCGGTATTACCGCCGGCACCCAGGTTGCCTGTTAGGGCAAAACTATAGTCGATGTAGCCCAGGGCACCATTCCGTGGCTGATCCAACGGAACATATTTCATTTTTACATTGCTGTTCCCCAGCTGGGCATAGTCTATCCAGGTATTCATGCCGGCATAATTCTCGGCCGTAAACCAGTAACGCATGGTTAATTCGCTGTAGGCTACACCAACGGAATCGGCATTCACTACTTTCACATATGGGCGGGCTATGTTATTGGTTAATTGCCCGGCATCGCCATCCTGGTATTGTACCTGCAGGTTAAGCGGTATAACCGTTAAGGTTTGGCTAAGCGTAGTATCTTTATAAGTTGCATTGCCGGGCTGGCTGGTTGTAATAATAGTTGTGCCGGTGCCAGTAATATGAACCAGTCCGTTTGTTACCGTTGCTACACCCGTATTATTGCTGCCAAGGCTTACCGGCAGGCCCGATGATGCGGTAGCCGAAACATTAAAGTCAGCATCACCTGGTCTTTTAGCAGGCAGGGCATTGAACGTAATTGTTTGGGCCAGTTTGTTTACCGTAAGGCTTTGGCTTACCGGACTTGCCGCAAGATAGGTAGCATTCCCGGTTTGCGAAGCGGTGATGTTTACTGTACCTGCACCTTTGATGTGAATTTTTCCATTTACAATGGTGGCAACTGTGGTATCAGCACTTACATAAGATGCCACCAGGCCTGAGCTTGCTACTGCGCCTGCATAGAAATCAGTATCGATAACAGTTTTAGGACTTAAAGTACTAAAAGCTATTGTCTGTCCTTTTTTAACTATGGTTAAAGTTTGATTCATCGATGTTGCTGCTTTATAACTTGTATTGCCGGCCTGCGAAGCGGTAATAACAGCTGCTCCCGCAGCTTTAATATGAATATTGCTGTTAACAACTGATGCGATTGTAGTGTCGGAGCTGGCGTATGTTAACGCAAGACCGGAAGATACGGTAGCTGGCGGCGCAAAATCGGCATCACCCATTACTTTTTGTACAATTGGATTAAAAGTTATGATTTGATCGCCCAGCAGATCGGCAGCAATTTCTGTGGCGCTTAATGCCCGGCTGTATATCTTAAACCCATCTATCGAGCCCTTGAACATGGGATCGGCAGAAAACTGCGATTTTCCTAAATAATTGGCACTTGTAGCGCCCAGGGCCGATGGTTTAATGCTAATACCTGTAGATGACGCCACCGAAGTTCCATTGATATACATGGTGCAGGTACTGCCCGACCGTGTTATGGCCAGGTTTGTCCAGGTGTTAAGTGGGAAAGTATAATTAAAATTAAAGTTCTGCTCGGCAGCCGATCCGTTTTTAATGGCATAGCGCACCGTTGATTTCCCGCTTACCACGGCCGCCTGAACGCTTAAAAACATATACTGGGTAGTGCTCGATCCAAAATCAAATACACGCATCCATGTACTGATAGCATCCATCCTTACCCAGGTCGAAATGGTGAAATCATTTAGCGTACTCATAATACCCGACGGAAGGGTGGCATATGAATTAGCTGTACCATCCAACAGGAGCGATTGGCCGTACTTGCCGGTACCACGGCTGGCTGTAGTTGCCAGTGTGGCATGGTTTGCGCTCCAGGCGTCAATCCCCTTTGTTCCGGCAGTTTCGTCAAATTTATAATAGTCGTTTTGGCCGGTATTTGGTTTCGCTACTACCTCTAAGCTGTTTGGGCTTTCGGCAGTACTGTCAATTGATGTAACTACATAAAAGTAGGTACTTCCGTTAGTTACGCCGGCATCTGTGTATTGCGTGGTGCTAACATTTGCAATAGTGGTATAAGGCCCACCCGAAGCTGAGGCACGCTTAACTTTATAGGTAAAGTTTGATATCGGCACCCATTCTATGATGTTTTTAGCATCGCCCGCGGCAACCAATAACCCGCTTACAACATTACTTTGAACGGTTAAAACCAGGGTTGCTGTGCCGGTGGTGTTCCCGTCTGACGCGGTTAGTGTTACTGTAAACACTCCCGTTTGCGTAGGAGTGCCGGAAATTACCCCGGTACTTGTATTAATATTAAGCCCTGAAGGAAGCCCGGTTGCCGAAAAACTATTGGGCGATTTAATAGCGCCAACTGTATAGTTAAATGGCTTCCCAATCAAAACAGTATCGGTTAAAGCGCTGGTAATGGTAACAAGCACAGTACGGTCGTCCAATAATACCACATCATTTCCTGTTCCGCCTTTATAGGTTATCCGGAAATTGTATGCACCAACGGTAATCAGCGCCATTTCGGGCAAATTTTTAAAGGTTCCGGCGATGGCACTGGTACCAGTGTTATCTATAATAGTATAGGATGTACCCAAGGGCAGTGTTCCGGCAATACCTGTTACCGACAATTGAGGAGAATTGGCCAGGCTCACACTGGTAGCTGTTACCTTATCTCCCGCAGCACTTCCCAAATCAATTTCGGCATTGTAGGTAGCATCAGATTTTAATGTTAAGGCTCCGGTTATCAGCGAACCGATGGCCTGGTTTCCGGGCTCAAGTATCGCCCCTGTTCCGCTTCCGGTTCCGATAGTAACTGATCCTGAACCCTTACCGGTTCCGCCGAATGAACCGGCTGTAACCGTAAGCGCGCTGTTAAATACGCCGGACGACGGATCGTTATTCAGCAAGAATTTTCCGCCATTGATGGTTGTGGCGCCGCCATATGAATTATTGCCGCTAAAAATAAGTACGCCCGAGCCTACTTTTTCAACGTTCATTGAGCCCGACATGACGCCTCCAAAATTTGTATTAAGGTTTAATGCACCAATGCTGATGGTAGGACTGCCTCCCGCATCTGTCCGGATTGCCCCCCTGCCGGAAAGTGCGCCAAAACTGATGGTACCGGTTGCGAACAGTATCCCCTGGCAGTCGTTTCCGTTGGCATCTAGGTTCCAGTAGGCCTTGGCACTGCCCGATTGGGGAACTTCAAAACGCACCCGGTTGTTACCGCTGCGTAATTTGGATACAAAAGTACCGGTGAAATTGCTGTTATCGCCAAAAAGGTGTAGGCCTGCGTAAACGTTTCCATCCTGTATAATGGTGCCGCTACCCAAAAGCTTACCATACAGGTTTATGGCGTTACTGGTTTGATAAAAATAACTGGTTTTACCCGCAGCTATTTCAAAATCGTTATAAAATGTCGCATCGCCGTTTGCAGAGAACAATGCGCCGCCATTCATAATAATTTTACCTGTGCCCAGCGGACCAGATGTTGGCGCCGAAGGCGTTCCTGTGCCAATGCCCGATACCTCCATGCCGTATACAGGGGGCCAGCTTTGCCCGTTACCGTTTAGCGTGGTATTACCGGTATAAGTATTGTTTCCTGATATATAAAGATATCCTATGCCGTTTTTAAGCAAACTTCCGTTGCCTCTTATGCCGCCAGTGAGGGATATAGTACCGTTGGTTACGGTGTTTACATTGAGTAAAGTATCCAAAACAATGGGCATGCTCAGCGTATGCGAGGTTGTAGCATTGTTAACCAGGTCATTCCTTAAACGAAGCGTATCGCCGGATATGTTGTAGCTATTTGCGCCAGCGTTAAATTGCATCCGCGAAACCGCAAGCCCTTTAATGTCATTAGTCAAAATGGTATCGGCCGATGCATTGAACATAACGATGGCCGGGCTTGCCGGGATAGCATTTTCTATCCAGTTGGAAGCCAGCTTTAATGAATCGGTTTCGGTTGCCGGTTTCCAGGTATACAAACCAGACCCGGGAACCCCGAATGCCTCGATCGAATTCGTGCTTTCTTTGGTTTGCCCTACTGACGAAACCACGTAATAATAAGGACTTCCGTTACTTACATTTACATCGGCGTAACTGGTACCCGGCACATTGGTTACGATTGTATAAGGGCCACCACTAACGGTGCTTCTTTTTACATTATAGGTTGCTGCTCCGGAAGCGGTGGTCCAGCTTAAATCAATTTCTTTGTTTTTATTGACCACAGTGGGTTGTGCAGGGGCCGCAGGCGGAACTGAAGCAAAGACCTCGTTGGAGTTACCACTTTCCAGATTCCCGGTAAGGGCCGTAATAACATAATAGTTATTTACTTCGGGCACAGGAGAAGCATCAGTAAAGCTGGTACCGCTAACCCCTGCCTGGATTGTTGTATATGCACCTCCGGCGCTTAGCGAACGTTTTACCGAATAACCGGAAGCGTTGGCCGAAGCTGCCCAGGTCAGTTTAATTTGCGAAGCGTTAACCACCGATGCCGCGGCCGAAGCAGGCGCTGCGGGCGTTTGGTTATTGATAACGTTGAAGATGAGGGTTGCCGTACCTGTGCCGCTGGCATTGGTAGCTGCTGTGGCAACTTCGCTTTGCCCTAAAGCAGTAGGTGTGCCGGAAATAATACCCGTAGCCGCATCAAGGCTAAGCCCGGCCGGCAAGCCGCTGGCATTATAAGAAGATGGATTAGCACCGGCGGTAATATTATAACTAAAAGGTGTGCTAATAGTAGCTGTGGCTGTGGTAGCACTGCTGATATCCGGAGAGCCGGCCGGCGCAGTTCGACTATAAGCTACATTGCTGAACGTGGCCGTATTGAGTGCCGAAGCATTACCAGAGATGGTATAAAACCCGGCATACAGATCGGTTGGGAAACCTGTTGCAGAATACCAGCAACTAAGATTGGTCCAGTTAATACCGTCCTGCGAATGGTAGGCGAATATACGCGTACCTACGCGTTCGATTTTTAACCACCAGGGGGCTTTGGGCTGCCAATGATTGCCGATACCGCCTGTAGCGTTGAGAAAAATATCCCAAAATGCGGAACCAGCAGCCAGCGATTGACGTAACATGACGCCGCAGCCGCCGGTATTGAGCGACATGCTGTTAACTTTTACCACCAGGCCAGCATTGCCGCTGATCTTTTTAAAATTGAAGCTGAAGGCATTACTGGTAGAAGTTCCGGCAGAATTAACTGTCCAGACCCCGTTATTCAACGAAGCGCTGCCTGCCAGCCCGGTATTACCGATATCCAGGTTGGTTACGTTACTCACCGCCTGTACATTATCGGCAGGGTAAACAACCGGCGTTAAAGGTGTGGCATGCGAGGTATCGGAAGATTTTAAATACAAAAACGAAAAACCATCTTCGCCTGCCAACGCCCGTATTTGCTCGGTATATGGTGTTGGGATGCCTTTACGCAGCGCATACGCTCCTTTAATAATATTGTTAAACGGATGCCTGTGAACAAATCCGGGAGGAATTCCCCAATTGGTCCAATAACTAGCATAGGCCCCGTATGGGATAAAAGATAAAGTACCGGCGGGCGACTGACTATATTGGCCATATAACTCGCCGATTTTAAGCAAACGATTATCAAATTCTGCAAACAGGTCAACCCCTTGTTTCCAGGCTACTTCGGCGCTCCACCCAAGCGCCTGGATCTGCTCAAACCAGTGGTCATCACGACCAGAGTCGCCTACTTCACCGTTAGGTAAGCTATTCCGCAACCCGCCGCCTGCATCCATGCGGTATACCTCAATGGCTTGCTGCCATAAAACAGGATCTTTTAAATAGGCCGATATACCAATTGCTATTGCAGTTTGAAGAGCCCCTTTATTAGCATCTCTTGTAGGGTAAGGCGACCAGGAAGTTGGAAATAAAACATTACGGAAATAATTGTTTACGTGCGTGTCATTAGCGGCTGTCCACCCGGGAAAGGTGCTTCTCAGGATATCGGCTCCTACAACAAAATAAGCTACCCGGTCGCCAATATCCAGCATATTTTCTCCGCCACCCCAGGTGGTGTTGGTAACCGCCCATGCATCCAGCATATTGGTGGCTTTACGGGCGTATGTGGAATCGCCTGTAAAAACATACATGAACGCCAGGTTATGAATAGCGATCATATCATCCAGCCAGGCCGGGTTGTTTAAATTGGGTGCACGGGTTACCGTAGCAAAAGGGCCCCTCATTCCATAGCTCAACTGCGAATGTGAATCGCCTTTGAGGGAGTTATATCCCGTAAGCCAGGGCTCGGTATTCATATTGGCTTTTAGCTGAGTGAGGTCGGCCTGGGTGAAGGGGACACCAGGGCTTGCAAAGGTTTGGGCAATTACTTGGCCCGTCATGGCCGACGACAAAAGCAAGATTACCACCATTACTAAAAAATAAGTAACTTTTTTTCTCATATAATTTAATATTACACCGGTTTACGGATAGGTTGTTTAGCTTTGGTTATATAGATGTTTGGATAATACCGATACTCAAAATTTAGCTATTGTCTATTATAACCTATAGTTAGCCTTTGCCAATACATAGGCAATTCACTAAAATGTTAGTACAATAACTTTCCGGGATCCTCCCGTTTTGTTTTAGAAAATACAGTTTTCGTTTAACTCCCGATTAACACCGATCGTCTAAAGGCATGAACTGTAAGGTTTATTTGCTTATTGATTTAAAATCAAATGTCGGCCCTAAAATGGAGATACAAGGGTGAACCAGCGACCAATTATAGGGGACAAAGCAACATTCGGAATACTTTGCGCCCTATTTTTCAGCGTGATGTGAGGGAGCGTGAGATTTCTGCTAAAAGTAATATTACCGGCAGATTCTGGGATTTTGTGTATTTTGGTGAGGCAGGCCGCAGCCTGAATCATACAATTCTTTTGGGGGACTGAAGGTAGAAGGCAGCCGGTAAGCTGCCTTCTACCAAAAAAACATTTGTGTTAAGGTGGCTTTGTGTTTAGTGTTAGCTATTATTTAAATCCGTTGACAGATCGGTATCCTGTTGATTTTTCTTTGCCTTTTTTGTCAAATTTTGCATCATCGTTTCGGCCACTTCTATAAAAACCATTAGCTTTTCTTCGCTTATGCCGGTTTTGGCCATTTCGTTTACCTCTCTTACTTTCATTTCCACATATGGAACAGATTTTAAAGCATGCGGGGATAACGAAATCAGGTGCTGACGCTTATCGGCGGGATTGGTTTTTACGATGACGATCTCGCTTTCTTCCATCGAAAAAATGATATGAGCCACTCTGGATTTATCGATGTGCAACAGTTCGGCTAATTGATTTTGGGTGATCGGCGCTGGTTGTTTGGCCAGTATAAGCATTACCTCAAAATGATGGTTTAACCGAATGGAAGACAGCTCCCTGGCGAGGTTCCTGGTATAAAAATAATTGATCAATCGTAAATTTTGCGATAGCAGTTCTGTGTTTTTCATTTGCTACTGTGCTATTTTGTTTTACCCGATGCTTTGTATTCATTGTGCTGGGCATGTGCTTCGGCAATATCATATTCCAGCTCCGGGTCGATATTTTGTGCCTCTACTTTCCGCGCCTTCTCCATTAACTCTTCGTGATGTTCCTGCAAATAGGCCAGCTGTTTTTTTCCGTACGAGAAACGGGTGAACAAAACAAAAAGCACCGGCACAATAAATATGGATATGGTTGATGAAGCTATCATGCCCCCTAAAACAGTTACTCCTATGGTATTCCGGGATTCGGCACCGGCACCGGTGGCCAATACCAGCGGCAATACACCCAAGATGAAAGCCAGCGAGGTCATGATGATGGGCCTTAGCCTCAGGCGAACAGCTTCCAGGGTGGATTTCACCAGCTCTTCTCCCCTATCAACCCTTATTTTGGCAAACTCCACAATAAGGATGGCATTCTTGGCAGAAAGGCCGATTAACGTGATGAGCCCTATTTGCGCGTAAACGTTATTGGTGATAGTTGGCACTACAGTAAGCGCCAGGATAGCCCCAAATGCGCTTATCGGCACAGCCAGCATCACCGAAAATGGTACCGACCAGCTTTCATACAATGCAGCAAGGAACAGAAATACAAACATAATGGAGAACATAAAAATGTAAACCGTAGTCGACCCTGCTTTTAATTCCTCGTAACTCAATCCCGAAAATTCATAGGTATACCCGCGAGGTAACGATTTGGCAGCTAAAGCCTTTATTGCCTCAATTGCCTGCCCGCTGCTGTATCCCTGTGGAATGGAACCATCAACTTCGGCAGAGCGGAAGATATTGAAGTGGGTGATGAGCGGAGCAGCCACTATCGGCTTATAACTGATTACCGTGCTTAAAGGAAGCATTTGGCCGGCCGAATTGCGCACATAATATTTATTCATATTGGAAATGAGCGCCCGGTAAGCCGTATCCGCCTGTACTACCACATGGTAAGTTCTGTTGTATAAAGTGAAATTACTGACAAACAAACTGCCCATATAAGCCTGCATGGTTGAGAAAACATCAGAAATATTGATGCCCAGCTTTTCGCATTTTTCACGATCTACATTAAGCTGATAACTTGGTGTATGCGCCGAAAAATAACTGTAAGCCCCGGCAGTAGCGGGATTGGCTTTTGCTGCCGCCACAAACTTTTTAACCACTTTTTCAAAGGTGTAAATATCATCGGTAGAGTTGCCTTGCTCAATTTGCATGCTGAACCCGGCGACCTGGCCAATGCCCCTGATGGGTGGCGGTTGCGCAACCACCACGTTGGCATTTTTGATACCGGCTTTGGCAATCTTTTTCTTAATCACGTTCATCAGCCCTGGCACTCTGGTATCGGGCGTCGTACGATCATCCCAGGGAGTAAGCATGCAAAACATGGAGCCGTTGTTGGAGTTGGCACCACCATTCAGGATATTGAAACCCGATATAGCGGTATAATGCAGGATTCCCGGTGTTGATGCCACAATTTTCATGAGCTTGTTCATCACATTAACCGATTGAATGGTTGACGAAGCTTCGGGCAGCTGATAAGTTACATACAAACGGCCACCGTCTTCTGCCGGCACAAAGCCCGAAGGCTTCAGCATGAACAGCATGTAAGTACCCACGCAAATACAAACCAGCAGCACAATGATGTATCGTGCGCCTTTAATACTTTTGTGTACACCGTTGGTGTATTTAAAGGTTAGTTTTTCAAACATCCGATTGAAACCCCTGAAAAACCGATCGAGCCAGTTCGATTTATCTGTTACCGGTTTGGTAGGCTTCAACAATAAGGTACAAAGCGCGGGGGTTAAAGATAAAGCAATAAATGCCGATAGAATAACTGAAATGGCGATGGTGATAGCAAACTGCTGGTATAAACGCCCGACTATCCCCGGTATAAAACCAACCGGCACAAATACCGACGCCAGGATGAGCGCGATGGCGATAACCGGTGCCGAGATCTCTTTCATGGCATGATAAGTAGCCTCCTTGGGCGACATGTGCTGCTCGTCAATATAATGCTGCACAGCCTCTACCACAATAATGGCATCATCTACCACTATACCTATCGCCAGTACAAAACCGAACATGGTTAAGGTGTTAACGGTGAAGCCTAAGGGTATAAAAAAGATGAATGTAGCCAATATGGATACCGGGATGGCCAATATAGGAATCAGCGTTGAACGCCAGTTTTGAAGGAAAAGAAACACCACAATGGCCACTAAAATAAGTGCCTTAATTAAAGTGCCAATTACTTCCTGCATCGATACCTTGATAATGGTTACCGATTCAAAAGGTACCACGTAATCAACATCGTTGGGGAACGATTTTTTCAATTTGGCCAAAGCCGCATATACGTTTTCGGCAGTTTGCAGGGCGTTGCTTCCCGGCGATTGATAGATCTGGATGGTAGAAGCGCGGTTGCCATCAACAAACGCATTGCTGGAAAAGGTGAATTTACCCAGTTCAACCCTGGCCACATCTTTCAAATGCACTAACTGACTGGTGCCGGGGATGCTTTTCACGACAATATTTTCATAATCCTTCACCTTGCTGATCATCCCGTTAACCAAAATACCGGTTTCATAGGTTTGGGAAGCGTCCTGCGGTGGGGCACCAACCGAGCCGGCGGCAACGTACACGTTTTGCGCGTTTAGCGCGGCGGTTACATCGGCCGGGGTTAAGCTATAGGATGCCATTTTATCGGGGTTCATCCAGATACGCATACTAAAATTATCGGTACGGGCGCTTACATCACCAACACCCGGCACACGTAATATGGCATCCTGGATGAAGGTACTGGTGTAGTTATCCAAAAAGGTAATATTATGGCTATGCTTTGGCGAGTAAATAGCGACCAGCATCAACTGATCGGGGTTACTGGCGCGTACGGTTAGCCCCAGTTTACTTACTACGGAAGGCAGCAAGGGGGCCGCTATCCCCACACGGTTTTGAACGTTTAGCGCAGCAATATGTACGTTGGTGCCTATTTTAAAGGTTACCCTGATACCCATGCTGCCGCTGTTGGTACTGGTGCTGGTCATATACTCCATTCCGGGCGTACCGTTTACCTGTTCTTCAATCGGTGTGGCTATATTTTGCTCCACGGTTTGCGCATCGGCACCCGTGTATGACCCGTTAACCGATACACTAGGCGGCGAGATATTGGGGTACTGATCAACCGCGAGGTTAACCAGGCAAATTACCCCGGCAATCATCAATACCAGCGATATTACGATGGCGGTTACGGGCCGCTTTATAAATGTATTTGAAATCATCCTTAATTAGCTTTATGTAATGCACGGGATTTTTCAATCTCATATTCCAGTTCGGGATCAATGTTTTGCGCCTCCACTTTTTTGGCTTTTTCCGCCAGGTCGGCTTTATGCGCTTGCAGGTACTCCAGTTTTTCTTTACCGTAGGAGAAGCGGGTGATGATTACAAACAATACCGGTACAATGAAAATAGCCAGTGTAGATGCTGCTATCATCCCGCCCAAAACGGTAAAACCTATGGTTCTGCGGGCTACAGCACCTGCACCAGTGGCTAATACCAGCGGCAGTACACCCAAAACAAAGGCAAGAGAGGTCATGATGATAGGCCGTAAACGCAGGCTTACCGCTTCCAGGGTTGATTTGATGAGCTCCTCACCCATATCTACCCTTACCTTGGCAAACTCTACTATCAGGATGGCGTTTTTGGCCGCAAGCCCGATGAGCGTAATTAACCCGATTTGCGCATACACGTTATTGGTTAAACTTGGCACCAGTACCAATGCCAGGATAGCTCCCATGGCACCTATCGGCACAGCTAATAATACAGAGAACGGTACCGACCAGCTTTCATACAAGGCCGCCAGGAACAGGAACACAAAGGTGATGGAGAATAGGAAAATGTAAATGGTTGTCGAGCCGGCCTTGATCTCCTCGTAACTCAGTCCCGAAAACTCATAATCGTACCCCTCTGGCAAAACTCTTTTTGCCAGCTCCCGCATGGCGGCTATGGCTTCGCCGCTGCTATGGCCTTCGGCTGCTGCGCCATCAACTTCGGCCGTGCGGAAGATATTAAAGTGGGAAATTAGCGGCGGCGCGTCGACAGGTTTATAGTTCATCAAGGTACCTAAAGGCACCATATCACCGGCCTGGTTACGCACATAGTATTTATCCATATTGGCAACTACTTTACGGAAAGCCGTATCGGCCTGTACCACTACGTGGAAAGTACGGTTATAGGTAGTAAAATCGTTAATGTATAAACTGCCCATATAAGCCTGGATAGTAGTGAATACATCGGCTACGTTCACGCCCAGTTTTTCGCATTTTTCCCTGTCGACAGTTAAACTGTAGTTAGGGGTATGCGAGGTATAAAACGTGAAGGCTTTGGAGATCACCGGATTTTTATTCGCCTCGGTCACAAATTTGTCTACTACTCTTTGAAAGTCCTGCAGGTTATCTGTTGTGCTTCGCTGTTCTATTTGTAAGCTGAAACCAACGGTTGTGCCAATACCTGGCAGTGGTGAGGGCTGGATAACTTCTACGTTAGCGTCCCGGATCCCTGCATCGGCAATTCGTTTTTGCAATTCGCCTATAATGCCCGGTACCTGCTCGGTTGTTTTGCTGCGCTCGTCCCATGGCGCAAGCTGGCAATAAATGGTGCCGTTATTGGAGTTACTGGCATTGGTTACCACGTTTAAGCCAGATAACGCCGCATAGTGCGCCACGCCCGGTGTTGAGCCGATAACCTTCATCAGTTTCGACATCACTTCTACAGATCTTGCGGTAGATGACGCGGGCTGCAACTGGAACGCAACATACAAATTGCCGTCATCCTCTGATGGAATAAAGCCTGATGGCTTATGCTGGAATAGGAAGAAAGTTGCCACGCAAATGCACAGCAGCAGGATCACAATAAAGCGGGATGCCTTGATGCTTTTTTTAACACCTTCGGTGTACCTGTCCGTTACCCTTTGAAACCAACTGTTAAATTTGAAAAACAGTTTGTTGATGCCTTTTGCGTCGGCGTCAATATGCGATGGTTTTAACAACAGCGTACACAAAGCCGGCGTTAATGATAGGGCGATAAATGCCGATATGATCACCGATATGGCTATGGTAATAGCAAATTGCTGGTACAAACGCCCAACTATACCGGGAATAAAGCCTACCGGTACAAACACCGCCGCCAATATGAGCGCGATGGCGATTACCGGTGCCGAAATATCCTTCATGGCCTGGTAAGTAGCCTCTTTGGCCGACATGCCTTCGTGATCGATATAATGCTGAACGGCCTCAACCACAATAATGGCATCATCAACCACAATACCTATGGCCAGTACAAAACCAAACATGGTTAGGGTATTAATGGTAAAGCCAAGTGGTATAAAAAAGCAAAACGTACCAAAAATAGATACCGGGATAGCCAGAACCGGGATCAGCGTTGACCGCCAGTTTTGCAGGAACAGGAATACCACCACGGCCACGAGACCCAGTGTTTTCAGTAAAGTTCCTACCACATCTTCCATAGAAACTTTTACTACCGTAACCGATTCAAACGGCACCCGGTATTGCACATCAGATGGGAAGTTGGTTTTCAATTTGGCCAAAGCCGCGTACACACCGTTGGCCGTTTCCAAAGCGTTGCTGCCGGGCGCCTGGTAAATTTGCAGGTAAGACGCCTTATGCCCATCAACAAAAGAATTACTGGAGAAGGTGAATTTACCCAACTCAACCCGGGCCACATCTTTCAAATAAACCAGCTGCCCGGTAGCAGGGATGGTTTTTACAATCACCTTTTCAAATTCCGATACTTTACTCAAGCGTCCGTTTACCAGGATGCCTAACTCGTAAGTTTGGCTGGAAGCCTGCGGCGGCACACCTGCTGTACCCGCCGCTACCTGCACGTTTTGGGCGTTAAGGGCGGCAATTACATCAGATGGGGTTAAGCTGTAGGCGGCCATTTTATCCGGGTTCATCCAGATACGCATGCTAAAATCATCCGTAAAGCGATTAATGCTACCTACGCCGGGAACACGCAACAGTGCATCCTGGATAAATATATTGGTGTAATTATCTAAAAAAGTGATGTTGTGCGTGCCTTTGGGTGCGTAAATTGCCACCATCATGAGCATGCTTGGGTTTACCGCGCGTACAGTTAACCCAAGCCGGCTTACCACGGCTGGCAACAGCGGGGTAGCAATACTCACCCTGTTTTGAACATCAAGCGCGGCAACATCTATATCCGTACCCATTTTAAAGGTTACGTTCATGCTCATTTGCCCGTTATTGGTATTGTTGCTTTGCATGTATTCCATGCCCGGCGTTCCGTTCACCTGCTCCTCAATGGGCGTGGCAACGGTTTGTTCAACCGTTTGCGCGTCGGCACCGGTAAACTGGCCGTTAACCTGTACAATAGGCGGGGTAATATCCGGATACTGATCTATCGGCAACATGAGGATACTCACGGTACCGGTAATAATCAGCACAATAGATATCACGATGGCCGTTACAGGTCTTTTTATAAAAGTATTAGCGATCATAGGATGTCTTCGTCTAAAATTTTTTGTTTGTGTTTTAACGTTACCACTAACGGGCTTTACCACCTGCCGATGGGCCTACCTTGTTGGCAGTGGTTATTTTTGAACCATCGTGCAGTAACTGCACGCCATCAACAATAACCTGTTCACCTTCATCGATGCCGCTTTTGATGATCATGTTGGGGCCAATGGTTTCGCCAACCTGTACCTTTTTCTGAAATGCCACCAGTTTTTTGATCTTGTTTTTGGCCGAATCGGCACCAGCTTTAGGGTTGTTCATCATGGTATCTTTGGCGGTATACACAAAGTATTCGCCCATTTGCTCAACAACGGCTTTGCCCGGTACTACAATTTGCGGCCCCGACTCCTGGTTGTGCACACGTACCACGCAACTCATGCCTACTCTTAACATTCCTTTGGGATTAGGGAATACCAGCCGGATGGTGATGGCACCTGTTTGCGAATTCACCGCCCTATCTATCACCGCTATTTTGCCGTTCACCGGGTAAAGCGAGTTATCTGCCAATAGAATGGTGAAAAGCGAATCGGTTGGTTCGTGCTTGCTTTGTTGCAGGCGCTCAAATTTTTGCAGCTGTTTTTCGTTGATCACAAAATCAACAGCCATTGGGTCGTTGGTTGAGATGGTATTTAGCCCGGTAGTACCCGCGGTTACCACGTTACCCAACTTCACCTGGCTTAGGCCAATAGTGCCATCAAAAGGCGCATATACATCGGCGTAGCTTAAATTGGTTTTAGCCGTCCTTACCGCCTGGTCTGCCGATTTTACCTGGCTTTTGGCGTTATCAAGGGTGATTACGGCATGGTCATACAGCTGCCTGGCAACGGCGTTATATTTATTGAGGTACTCATAGCGGTCGGCATCCTGCTGGGCCTGCAGCAATGTGCCTTCGGTAACTTTACGGTTGGCAACGGCGGCATCGTAGCTATCCTGGTAAATCCGCCTGTCAATTTCGTACAGCTTTTGACCTTTTTTTACCTCGGTTCCTTCGGTAAAAAATATGCCGGTTATGGCGCCCTGTACTTGCGGCAATAAGGTTACCTGGCTTAGCGCAGCGGTGGTTGACGGGTACTTATCATAATACAAAACCCGTCTTGCCTTCACCTTGTACAGGTTTACGGGCACTTCGGTATTTTCGGGCGGCTGCTTTTTTTGACAGGCTACAAAAAGTACTATACTTATAACAATGGCATTTAAAAATACGCGCTTCATCGGACTGGTTTTTTTAGTATTAATAAGTGATATCTCCCATCGCTTTTTCCAGGTCAATTTTGCTTGATAGCAGCTGAAAAAGCGAGTTAGTGTAATTGATTTCGGCTGTGATCAGGTTTGATTCGGCAGTGATCACGTTAAGGTAGGCTACAATGCCCTGTTTGTATTGCAGGTTTACCACAAAGTAAACACGCCGGGCCATAGCCACATTTTTGCGCTGCACATTAAAGCTAAACAGGTTGCTTTTATAACCGGCCAGCCCAGTGGTGTATTCCTTATACAGCTGCGATCTCAGGCCGACCACATCCCAGTGGATCAGCTGCTCCTGTAACTGCGATTTATGCACATTATGCATCCTTGCAAACCCCGTAAATATGGGAATACTAAGCGATACGCCAACAATTGAGCTTGGGTATGATTTTGACAACAGATTTGAAAAATTGTTGTTGGCATATTGCAGGCTGTAATTGAAAAAACCGGATACGGTTGGCAAATAAGCGTACTTGTAGTAATTGGTAAGCTGTACCTGCAAATCTTTTTGGGTTTCCACCTGCCTATATTCAATCCGCTTTTCATATTGTAATTGCCGGGTGGTATCAATTTGAATATCGGCCATCATCTGGGCCGTATCAATACTTACATTAAAATCCTGTTGTGGCTCGTAACCCATCAGTTGCTTTAATGCAGCGTATTGCGGTATAATATTTTCATTGGCCTGCTTTAACTGCGCCACCGAATTGTTGAGGGTGATAGTGGCTTGCAGGTAGTCGGTTTCGTCCACAATGCCACCTTTATATTGATGATAGGTATCGCGCAGATTTTTACGAAGCCTGGCGGTATCTTCCTTTAATACATTAATCTGCTGCAAAGTAAGCAACACGTTATAAAAGGATTTGCTCACTGCCGATACCAGGTATATTTTGGTACTATCGGTAACCTGCTGTGCCTGCTTTACCAACAAGGGGGCGCTTTTAGCCGCATACAACAGGCTGGGGCTTAAAATGGCCTGCGATACTGCCAGCTCCGGAATAAAAGTATTGTTGTAACTGCTGCGTACAGTACCGGTAGAGCCGGTGCCGGTTGTGGTGCCGGTGCTTGTAGAGATATTAGCGTTTGATTGCTGAATATAATGCACCACGTTACCATTGGCGTTCACCTGCGGTAACCAGGCTGCTAAGTTGATGGAATTGGTTGTACGGGCAATAGCGGTACTGATTAATGATTTGTTTAAAGCCGGCTGATGTATCAATGCGTAATCGATACATTGTTTAAGGGTTAAATACTCCCCGCCGTTTTTACCGGCATCGGTAGCGTTAGGCATTATCGGGAAACCGACCGTACTGGTATCGGGCACATTTTCGGGTACAGGAAATTGCTTCTTCTTATTACTTTGCGCGGCTGCGGTTAATGATAGTAAGAGTAGGCCTGCAAATAAAAACGGCCTTAAACCATAAATATTTATTGGTATGCGCGTCATGGCAAAACAGGTTGATGTTATAGTGAATGACGTTTTAACCGCCCTTCTGATTAAAATTTAGAAAAAAGGAAAACAGGGTTTGAAAGCGTCAAAACTGCAATGCCTACAAAAGGCATGAGATTGACACAACATTTACCGATTCCGGGTGCGGATTAACACCTGATCAGTAAATTCAAAAGATAGATAAACTCAAATTCGGAGCGTGCGGAGGCTGAGGTAAGAAGGGGACGAATGGGAATATACAGCATCCAAAGTGCCGTTTGGTTTGTTAGCAACAGTGAAAGCCGCAGCAGCAATAAGCAGGAATGCAAAAAACAGGATCACTGTTCTGGTGGGCGCAGCTAAATCCTTTCGGCTTTCAATGGAGTGAAAACTTCTTTGAAACTGAACCCGCGGTAAGTTGGCATTACCATTTTTATGGAGAAAATCTATAGAAGGTGGCGAATGCAGACCGCCTGCATCATTTTGCCGCGGCAGATAAGCGATATGAAAAAAACCAATAGCCTGGTACATCACCAAAAGCGATAATACTATGTATTGTTGTATGGTTTGTTTATACCTTTTCACCGCGCTATTTAACTAAGGCAAAAATAGTTCATCGCGCTAAAATGTTTTGTAATGATTTGGATACATGACTTTTGAAGGCAATATCCGCAGCTTTCCAGGCTGGCTCAAACTAAAATGGCAACCAAGTGCCACCAGCAGTTACCCAATTGATTTTATCGCTTTATAATTATTCAACAGCGGCGGCATACCCCATACTTCATTGATAATGTGACATATAGCTTTGACCAGCCTGTTGGTTATGTCACTTTGGGGTATTGTTTTTAAGCTTCAGGGTGCCTATCCGCCATTACACCAAAAAAAATAAAAAAAACATTTGGTTGTATCAAAAAAGCCTCTTACTTTTATTAAAGAATAGAACAGAACAGAATAACCAATTATTCAACAACCAAACCAATTATTATGAAAAAAAAAGTACCACCTAAAAAACTGGGCATGTATGTATTATGCCTTATTTTGCTACTTTGTTGCCAGCAGGGTTTTGCCCAGCAAAAAAGAAGTGTATCTGGCCATGTAACCGACGAACACGGCCAGCCCCTTCCCGGAGTAAGTATTTTGCTTGACGGAACTGCTGAAGGCACAAGTACCGATGTGAACGGATTTTACAAGATCAGCGTTCCCGAAATCAATGCAAAGCTCTCGTTCTCCTTTATCGGTTATTTGAAAAAAACAGTCGCAGTTACCAAAGACTGGAATGGCGATGTAGCCATGGCACCAGACAAAACCTCGGGAAACCTTGGCGAAGTAGTGGTGATTGGCTACGGCACCAGGAAAAAAGCAAACCTTACCGGAGCTGTAAGTACCATTAAAGGGACAGAACTGGAGAAATCGCCGGTTGCTAACGTATCCAATACGCTTGCAGGCGCTGTACCGGGGCTGATTGTTAACACCCGGAGCGGCGAACCAGGCGCTGATGATGCCAGTATCCTGGTGAGGGGAAAAGGTACCCTGGGTAATACCAGTCCGCTGGTTGTGATCGATGGTATCCCCGATCGTGGTTTTAATCGCTTAGATCCTGCGGATATCGAATCCTTCACCGTTTTAAAAGACGCTGCCGGGGCTATTTACGGTGCAAGGGCGGCAAACGGTGTTATATTGATTACCACTAAAAGAGGTACAGCAGGAAAAACCACTTTATCATTTACGTCCAATTTTTCTATGACGCAGCCTACTCGGGTCCCCAAAATGTTAAACTCCTGGGAGTTTGCGCAATCGGCCAATGAATATGACGACCTGGTTGGCCAGCAGCATGAATACACTGCCGATGATATTCAAAAGTACAAAGATGGCACCGACCCGCTTGGCCACCCCAACACCAATTGGTGGAAAGCAGTAATGAGAAACTGGGCAACTCAAACCAATAACGTGTTAACGTTAAGAGGCGGTTCGGATAAGGTAAAGTATTACATCTCGGGCCAGCACCTGTTTCAGAACAGTATATATAATAGCGGTACCGATTATTACAAAAATGACAATGGCCGCGCCAATATCGACATCTCGGCTACCGATAATTTCAAGATCGGCGTGGACGTGATGTACCGCGCTGAATACAAAAACGGCGAAGCGCCGGGATACGACGCCAATGCTATATTCAGCCAGTTGTGGAATGCCTATCCTTACCTGATTCCAGTATATCCAAATGGTAAAGTCGGCGTAGGTATTGGTGGCGGCCCTGCCACCAGTATGGTATATATATTGAATGGCGACCTGGGCTATACCCACAACAATTATAACTTTTTGCAAACGAAAACATCGTTCAGCTGGGCATTGCCAAAGGTAACGCCAGGCCTGCATCTTGACGGCTATTTTGCATACGATGTAAACTCAAACCAATATAAAGGTTTTAACGCGCTGCCCCCTCCTGCTTATAGTTATAATAAAACAACAGGCAATTATGATGAGTTTACCTCTACCGTTCCTCCAAATTTATCCATTACCAATAGCCAAACTGTAAGCAGGCTGGCTAACATTAAACTAGGCTACGAGCACAAATTTAAAAAGCATGGTATAGAAGCATTTGTAGCCTACGAGCAGCAACAACAAACGTATACCGAGCTGGATGCTTACCGTACCGGCTTTTTAAGTAATAACGTAACCGAATTATTTGCCGGCAGCACCGTAGGCCAAACCAACAATTCTATAACTACACAATTTGCCCGTCAAAACTTCATTAGCCGGTTATCTTATAACTATGATGACAGGTACCTGCTGGATTACAATATGCGTTATGACGGATCTCCTAACTTTCCGGCAGGCAAACGCTTTGGTTTCTTCCCATCCTTATCAGCCGCCTGGCGGATATCGCAGGAAAGCTTCTTCCACTCGTCTGTAATTGATGACCTGAAACTGAGAGGATCATGGGGCAAAACCGGTAATGATGCGGTTAACGCCTTCCAGTACATCCAAACCTATGGGCTTCAGGCAGGCCAGATATCACAATACCTGGGGGCAGGTTATTATTTTGGCCCCAACGCTACCCAGGTACCTGGTTTCTCGTTAGGCCCAACACCAAACACTAATATCACCTGGGAAGTGGCTACAACCACCAACCTTGGGATTGATGCGCAGTTATTTCATGCGCTTTCCATCAGCGTAGATGTTTTTCGCTCGTCAAGGAATAATATACTGGTTGCACCAAGCGCGGCCGTACCCGATTATACAGGGCTTACCTTACCCGATGTAAACCTGGGTAAAGTAAATAACAAGGGTATGGAGCTTGACCTTGGCTACAATAAAAAACTAAACGAAGATTTCTCTTTCAATGTTAATGGTAATATGACCTATGCGGTTAATAAGGTGATATACGGTGCCGAGCCGGCAAATGTACCTGCTTACCAGCGCGTAACAGGCTATCCCATTGATTCATGGTTGCTATACCAGGCCGATGGTATTTTTCAGAATACCACTGAGCTAAATGCTTCACCTCACCCAACAGGTACCGGTGTTGGCGATATCAGGTATAAAGATATAAACGGAGACGGAGTGATAAACGACCTTGACAAGGTAAGAACTACACTTTCAAACACACCGCAGATCCTTTACGGCCTCACCCTTGGCGGGCGGTATAAAAACTTCGATCTAACTATATTTTTCCAGGGACAGGCCAAATCAAAAGCCATTTTATTACCAAGCGGATTGAATATGGCCGAAGAGTTTTTCACAGGCCGCTGGCAAAAAGAAGGGGATGATACCTACCCCCGCACATTTAATGGCCCAACAAGCCGCACTTTTGGCTCAAACGCTTATCCATCAACTTTCTGGCTTCGCAATGATGCTTTCCTGCGCCTTAAAAACGTAGAGATTGGCTATAGCTTTTCTAAAGACCTGTTAGCCCGGATAAAAGTAAAGGCGGCAAGGGTATTCGTAAGCGGAAATAACCTGTTCTCCATTGACAGCTTTGGCCCTTCGTTCGACCCTGAAAGTGCTACCGGTACCGTTAATAACGGCAGGATCTATCCGCAGCAACGGGTCATCAATCTTGGGGTAAATGTTACATTTTAAATGATTTACGCAATGAAAAAAACAGTCAATATATTCAGTTTAGTACTGCTGCTGTGTACAGGTATCTCCTGTAAAAAAGTACTCGACTTGCAGCCAACCAGCTCCTTTTCAACCAATACGGTTTGGACGGACCCCGCCCTTATACAGGTATTTGTTAACCAGATATATAAAGAATCGGTATTTGCATTTAAAGATGGCGGCTTTGGATGGGGCTCTCAAACAGATGAGTTATACAGTAACTTTAACTGGTGCCATGAAAATACCTACGTGCTGGGGCAGGCTACTCCAGATAACCAGGGCAGCTCTTTCCCTTTAAATTACAGTTCTACCCTTAATTATTGGACAACTTTGTACAGCACCATCCAAAAAACCAACCAGTTTTTTCAAAATGTGGTACAGGCAGATACCGTGGGCCATGGTGCACAGCTCAACAATATGAAAGGTGAAGTTCACTTTTTAAGAGCATTATGTTATTTTGAATTATTGAAGCGCTTCGGCGGGGTACCATTGATCACCAAAGTTTATACGGCTAATGATAATACCTTCAATGAATCAAGGGCCACCTGGGACCAGACCAGAGATTTTATCCTGACTGATATTGCCGCAGCAGCTGCCATACTTCCAAAAAGCTATAGCAATACCGATAACTATGGCAAGGCCACCCTGGGTGCTGCGCTCGCGCTTAAATCGCGCCTGTTGCTGTATGCGGCAAGCCCTACTTATAACACCGGAAATGAGGCAGGCAGGTGGCAGGCAGCTTCCGATGCGGCAAAGGCTGTTATCGATCTGGGTCAATACTCGTTGCATGGCAATTCCTCAACCTACAACACCATTTTTACCGATTTTTTTAACAGCGAAGTAATATTTTCAAGGGTATTCAACGCAACTGTTCAGGAGGATAGGTACAATACGCTCTATCGCGACCTTAGCCCGAACGGATACAATGGCTACAGCGCTTACAATGTACTGGAGCAAATGGTGGAAGACTTTGATATGGCCGACGGAACGCCGTTTAACTGGGCTACCAACGGTGCGAACCCTTACCAGAACAGGGATCCGCGATTTTATGCAGACATCCTGTTTAACGGATCGCCTTTTCAGGGCCGGGGCGCGCAGTTTTATGAAGGCGGACTCGATTCAAAAGAAAGCTCTTTATCTCCATGGAATGCTTCAAAAACAGGGTATACCATGCGAAAAATGGTTGATGAAAGTTATAATTTTAATATTCAGCCCTATAGCGCCTGTCAGTGGGTATCATTCCGTCTGGCCGAAATTTATTTAAATTATGCAGAGGCTCAAGCCGCCCTTGGCAATAGCGGGCAGGCATTACTTTACCTGAATAAGATAAGGGACAGGGCCGGGATGCCGGCAATTACAGCAACCGGAGCCGCTTTAACAGACGCCGTTCGCCATGAAAGACGAATAGAACTATGTTTTGAAGGGCATCGTTACTTTGACCTGCGCCGATGGGGCATGGCCGAAATTGGTTCAAAGGATGGCTTGGGTATTACCATTACACCAACCTCCTCTGCAAATACTTCCTTTACTTACAAGGTAGTTACCATGCAAAAAAGGACATGGGTGCCCAGTTTTTATTACTATCCTATTCCCCGCAAGGAGATACAGATTAATCCTAACCTAAAACAAAACCCCAATTACAACTAAAACATACTACGCTTAAAAAAAGGCAGCAAAGCAGCTGCCTTTTTTTGCTTACTTTGCCTAAAACTACACGTACTCAATGGATAGAATTTTCGAAGAAATAAGGAAGCTGGCCGAAATCCCATCTTACTCAAAGCACGACCGCTTTGTACAGGGGATTATTAATTCTATAGATGAAAAAATAATTGGCCAGGACGAAATGCTGCCATCAGTAAACCGGCTGATTAAAGAGCTTGGTTTTTCAAGGGAAACCATTGTGAAAGGCTATAAGGATTTAATTAGCCGTGGGATTGTAGAAGCGAAGAACCGTTTGGGTTATTTTGTAGGCAACGGCAATACAGGCCAAACTTTAAACGTAGCCTTGCTGATGTATAACCTGGATACTTTTGAAGAGCAGTTTTACCGGAATTTCAGGCACGAACTGGGCGAAAATGTCCAGCTAACTCCTTATTTCCATCACGGCAATATCGAAATATTTGAAACTATACTGCTGCAAATAAAAGGCAAATATGGCATGTACGTAGTTGCTCCTATTCCGCATCCCAAAACAAAAGAATTATTGGAGACCATCCCCCGCAATAAATTCCTGATGTTTGACCGCTTTGAACAATTGGACGGCGACTTTAACCACATTACCCAGGAGTTTGGGGATGCATCTTACGCTGTTTTTTCAAAGCTGGCACCCAAAATAAAACAGTTTGATGAATTTATATTTTATCATTCGGCAAATTCATTAGATCCTAAAGAGATTGTAGATTCATTTAAAAAGTTTCTGAAAGAATTTAGCATCAAAGGCCGGATAGAGGAAGAATACCTTCCAGGTTCTGTTGAAAAGGGAAAGGTATATTTTACATTGGACAACTTTGCCTTATGGCAGATTATGCGCGATTGCAAAACCCAAAAACTTAAACCGGGTAAAGACCTCGGTGTGTTATCACATAATGATGAACCCGCTAAAGAGATCATCGGTATCACCACCTTTTCTGCTGATTTCTCGAACATGGGAAAAATGGCCGGCCATGCTGTTTTATCAAAAGAAAAAATACAGCTTACCGTTCCTATGAACCTGTTTGAGAGGCATACGCTTTAGGCTTTGTTATGAACGCCAGCATGATTATCGGCTTACTTTTTTTTACCGGGATAGTGGCTTTTGCTTTCTGGTACAAATCTGGCAAACCCAAGGTCAGTACATTAAATGGTCTATTCTTTGCCAACAGGAGCCTGGGGTTTTTACTTGTTGGCGGCGGCCTGCTGTTTACCAATATCAATACAGCCTCTATCATTGGCGAAAACGAGCTAACCTATACCAATAACATGACGGTTATGGCCTGGGGAGTAAGTTCGGTATTGGCCATGCTGCTGGTATCGGAATTTATAATGCCACTGTACATTAAAATGGGTATAGCAACCACGCCCGATTTTTTGACCGCAAGGTATGGGGGTGGCGTTGGCAAATTGGTTTCGGTTATATTTTTGGTCAGCTACGTATTCAACCTACTCCCATCAGTATTATATGCAGGGGCCGTGGCCTTTAACGGTTTATTCCACTTTTCAGACGTTTGGAAAATAGAATATTCAACGGTCATCCTGATCCTGGTTTGGATAATGGGAACAATCGGCTGCCTTTTTTCGATGCTGGGCGGCCTGAAGGCAATTACCACATTGGATATCCTGCTTGGTATTGGTTTTTTTACCGGGGGAATCCTGCTGCCATTCTTTGGGTTAAAATATATAGGGCATGGCGATATCCAGGCAGGTTTACACCAGGTGCTTACTGTGCATAAGGAGCACTTGAATAGTATCGGCTCATCATCAGACGCTATCCCTTTTGGCACCTTATTCACCGGTATGTTGCTGGTTAATCTTTACTACTGGGGTACCGAGCAATATATCATTCAGCAGGTACTTGCCTCAAAAGATCTTAAAACTTCGCAAAAAGGCTTGGCCATAGCCTCATTAGGAAAACTGATCTCGCCCCTGCTTTTAAATATACCTGGTATTATAGCAGTGCATGTTTTTTCAAAAATGCATAATACCGCCGAAGTTTTTCCGCGACTGGACAGCGTGGTATCCCCTCCTTTTATAGCTGGCTTTATTGCCGCGGTGATATTTGTTGCCGCCCTTACTACTTTTAATGCAGGCCTTAACAGTTCCAGCACCTTGTTCATGCTTAATATTTATAAGCCCTGGCTACAAAAGTATTCAAAACAGGTGCCCGAAAAAAAGCTATTAAGAACAGCCAAGCAATTTGAAATTGTTGTTTGCCTGGCTGCCATGTTTATTGCCCCGATGATCCTGTTTGTAAAAAATGGCTTTTATACTTATGTGCAAATAGTTAACGGCTTTTTTAATGTGCCCATATTTACTATTATGTTTATGGGCTTTGTTACAACCAAGGTCCCGGCAATTGCGGCTAAAACAGGACTGGTTTTTTTTATTGTATGCTATGCCATTTCGCAGTTAGTTTTTGATACGCATATCCATTTTCTCCACATCATGGCTATTTTATTTGTGGTTACCTGTGGTATTATGCTGGCTATTGGCAAATTATACCCCATGCCCGTTCCGTATACACTGAAGCTTAATAATGCAGTGGATATAAAGCCCTGGAAAAACCGGCACTATTATACCGTGATATTGCTTGTACTCATGATAGCGTTATTTGTTCTTTTTTCACCGCTTATTCTTGCAAAATAATTTTGGCACTATAAAAATATTTAATAATTTTATAGAATAGAACAGAATAGTATTTTTCCAAACAGGCGAAGTTTTATTCGATGATCAAATGGCGATCATACCAGTTCAAATTTAGTTTACCAATTCATTTAACCTGATAATTATAACTTACACAACATGGTTTTGCTTAAATACAAAGCAGCTTTAATCTTATTCCTTTTTACGGGCTATAAAATTATCGCCCAGGAAAAGGAGGTCACTTTTACTTCTTCTGATAAAGAACTTGTACAATCATTCAACTGGGCCAAGGAAACAGCACTGCATTATAAAGGCGCTGATACCGACCCCGTTGGCCCCTGGTATGAATCCGCTCTTCCGCCCAGATCGGCATTTTGTATGCGCGATGTATCGCACCAGTGCATCGGCGCCGAGATATTAGGACTTAGCCGCCAAAACACCAATATGTTTAACCTGTTTGCGGCTAATATATCCCAGTCAAAAGACTGGTGCACCTATTGGGAAATTAACAAATGGGCAAAGCCGGCACCAGATGATTACCGGAACGACAAGGAATTTTGGTATAACCTGCCTGCCAATTTCGATATTTTGAATGCAAGCTGGCGGATGTACCTTTGGACCGGCGACAGCCATTATATTAACGCCCCCGCTTTTGTTAATTTTCAGCAAAAAACGGTAAAAGAATATATAGACGCCTGGGTGCTTTATCCCGATTCTATGCTCAAAAGGCCCGCCCATCCTAATGCGCCGGCCCCTTACAACGAAAACGATGCTTTTCACAGGTGCCGCGGATTACCTTCTTACTCCGAAGGAGTGCCGAATTTAAAAACAGGTGCCGACCTGGTTGCAGCCCTGTACCGGGGAATGCTTACCTATTCGGAAATTTTGGCAACAAGAGGAAAGCTTAAAGAAGCGGCACTTTATGCGCAAAAGGCACAACAATACAGGAAACACCTGGAGGCCGACTGGTGGAACGAAAAAGACAACCAGTATTATACCTATTACAGCAACAACAGCCAATTTGGTATGCAGGAAGGAGAAACCTTTCTGCTTTGGTTTGATGCTTTAAAAGACACAGTAAGAGCAAACAAAACCATTAAACGCGTAGCTGCTTCGCGGTGGAACGTTGAAAACATGTCCTACTACCCTTACCTGCTTTACAAATTTGGTGCGTGGGAAAAGGCAAGGGAATACATCCTATTCCTATCCAACCCATCAACAGCAAGGCGGGAATATCCCGAAGTATCCTATGGTATAATTGAAGGAGTTGTGCAGGGCTTAATGGGTATTGTTCCCGATGCGCGAACCAAAACGCTGGGCACCATTTACAAAACTAACAGTGCAGGCAACGCTTCCGTTGATCACTTATCTCTTTTAAACACCAGTATCAGTTTGGCACATATAAACAGRCAACAATCAACTATTACTAATACAGGGAAACAACCATTTAAATGGAAAGCGATGTTTTATGGTTCATTTAAACGGGCTAATATCAATGGAAATGTTGTTACCTCAAAAAAAGGAACTGATGACCAAAACAAGATGATATCTTTTGTAGAAACAACCGTGACACCAGGTAAAAAAGTAAACATTAAAGTGTATTAATTTTATCGTTATTTCCATCGTCCGTCCTTATGAAATTTCTTAAAAAATTGTTTTTTTCAATTTTAGTTATCCTGTTTACTCATTTAACAATCTATGCACAACAACAAAATTTACCGGTACAAAATGACAGGTGGACCATCCAAAAAGACGGCGCCATATCCTGGAAAATAGATAGCAGGCTTCCGCATGCAGACCATATCGAAATGTCGGGCGAAAAGGTTTCGCTGTGGGTTGGCTACCGCGTAGATACGCCTGGTTTAGCTAACATTACCCGTACGGTGGTTTTCCCTACCTTCAGGATGCTGCCCGATGATACCCGAAGCCATATAGCACACACCTTTCAGGATAATGAATTGCCCCGGATCTATATCAATAATAAACTGCTGACAATTAATAATACCACCCAGGGAGTAGCGGCCGACGAGATACCCCTGAAGGTGAAAAGCATTAGCCAGCACGGTATTATGCGCATATCCGCCCAAGCCGGGAACACCAGGCTGGTAGATATTGAGCGGAGCTTGTTTCCATCGGTAGTTAAACCATTAGCCATAGAAAGATTTAAGCTGACCAACGTTAGCGCTAAACCGGTAACAGTTTCGATGGAAAAGTTAAAACGGGAGGTGACAACAGACCCGCTTACCAGCAAATCATCGCCGCATACAGTCATCATTAAATCGGTTAATGACGGTAACCATGTATTGCAGCCTGGTAAATCTTTCACCTTTTCGATTTGCTTTCTTGCCACCGACCATCCTGATGCCTTAGCTTCGGTGAATCCAGATTTGGAAGAAAAAGCCAGGGAAAAACGGATAGCAGAAATCATAAGTCCCCTGCAGCTGCAAACGCCCGATAGCATACTAAATACCGAATTTGCCTTTGCCAAAATACGCGCTACAGAAAGCATTTTTAAAACCAAAAGCGGCTATATGCACGGGCCGGGTGGCCTATCCTACTACGCCGCTATCTGGGCCAATGACCAGGCAGAGTACGTTAGCCCCTATTTTGCTTTTTCGGGCGATAGGATAGGAAACCTATCGGCCATGAATTGTTACCGGTTATTTGCCCGGTATATGAATCCGCAGTATAAACCGATACCAAGCTCCATAGTTGCCGAAGGCGATACAACCTGGAATGGTGCAGGCGACCGCGGCGACCAGGCCATGATTGCCTATGGCGCTTCAAGGTACGCGCTTACTTATGGAAACATTGATTCGGCCAAAAAACTCTGGCCATTAATAACCTGGTGCCTGGAATACAGCCGCAGGCACATTAACCAGCAAGGGGTGGTAACATCCGATGCAGATGAACTGGAAGGGCGGTTTCCTGCCGGCAAAGCCAATTTATCTACCAACTGTTTATATTATGATGCATTGATCTCCGCTGCTTTTCTTAGTGAACAACTCCAGTTATCAAAAAAAATAGCTGCCGATTACAAGCAGCAGGCCGCCCGGTTAAAAACAAATATTGAGCAATATTTCGGGGCCTCTATTAACAATTACAAAACCTATAGGTACTACGAAACTAATAATACATTACGAGCCTGGATCTGTATGCCCCTGGCCATGGGAATTTTTGACCGGAGCAAAGGCACCATCGATGCACTATTTTCCCCCCAGCTGTGGACAGCCGATGGTTTAGCTACCGAACAGGGAAAAGATACTTTCTGGGATCGCTCTACCTTATATGCCTTACGGGGAGTTTTGCAGGCTGGTGAAACAGGTAAAGCACTTACATTTTTACATTATTATTCGCGCAGAAGGCTTTTAGGTGAGCACGTTCCCTACCCTGTTGAAGCCTACCCCGAAGGCAATCAAAGGCACTTATCGGCCGAAAGCGGCCTATACTGCAGAATTTTCATTGAAGGGCTATTCGGGATCAGGCCCACCGGGCTAAATAAATTCAACTGTACCCCCAGGTTGCCCAAAAACTGGAAAACCATGTCGCTAAATAATATTCATGCCTTTGGGACCGAATTTGATTTAAAAGTTGCAAAAAAAAGAGATGGAAAAATAGAAATAACTATACATAAGGGAGAGAGCAGACATACCTATATTATTCAAAACGGAGAAACTGCGCATATCCAAATATAGTTGATTGATGTGGAGATGCTGAGACTTCATTAACCACCTATTCAGAAAAGTAAAAGATAAAGCCAAGCGATTAAGCGCTTGGCTTTATCAAAAGTCAACAATTAAAGCGCCGTAAACTTAAAGCTGTGAATAATTACTTCAACAGGCTGGTTATCGGATGGGGCATATCCGTTAAAAAGCCATAAATTAATATGTACCGGCATACTAAGTGTACTGATAGACGTGCCTGGCGTATTGAAAGTATCCGTCTGAAATTGATTCGCATCTCCATCCTGGAAACCATATAAGCTTTGCAGTTTTACACTGCTGCTGGTTCTCTTGAATCTATGGGTTGTATAAGTACCATTAGGTGTGGTAAATGAATGAGTAGTAGATCCGGGGCTTCCGGTAACACCCGTTGCCGGCCAAATTGTATAATTTAAATTATCCCAGGCGGCATTTCCCCAGCGGGCTATCTCGATATCCATTTCGTCGTGGCCATCATTACCCGAATAGTTGTACATCCCGAAAACGATATTTTTATCAAATGAGCCTAATGTTCCTTCAACCTGCCACTGGTAAGTTCCGTAACCAAGGCTTGCTGTGGTATAAACCTCTGCGCATTCCCAATGATTATTTGATGCATTTTTCGCAATTTTTAAATGCAGCCAGCCATTGGCATCAACCCAGGCATTTGATCCGTTCCAGTAATTGGGGCCGGGGCTTACCTGGCCACTCGGAGCGCTCACAACCCAGGTATAACCGGCAAACGATAAAGTGCTGTTTACTGTTTTTTGTTTTGTAACAGCAGTAGCTTTACTTGCCGATTGTACGTTTGAGCTTTCTTTTTTACAAGCTGTTATCATTACAGCTGCAAGGAGTACCAAAAACATTTTTTTCATGGTGTTTGTAAATTAAGTTGTTAAAAAATTATATAGGTTGTTTGTATTGCATGTTGTTATATAATTATATTCTTAACCTGTTTTCAATAATCTTTTAGTTACTACTCTTTAGCATTGAATTGCCTTGCGCATTAGAAACCGATGGTACTATTATGTTAATCATGTAATGACGGATAGTCCTTAGTCGAAAGTTTTAAGTTCTTAAATTGGGCTTTTGACTTAAGACTTAGTACTATTAACTTAACACTACTTTAAGGCCTGATGAAGAACAGTCAACAGGGAACTGGAGCCCGTCGCATCATAATCGGCAGCCCATAGGTATGCCCCTTTAAAGCCGTTTGCATTGATATAATTAGCCTTTTGAGTAACCAACGGAACGCCGTTATAATATGCCCCTTTGGCAATATCAGCCTTTTCTTTACCGGCGTTTGCAGGGTCGGCGGCTATGATAGCTTTGTAGGTCATGTAATCATATGAGCCCCAGCTTTCGTTGTTACCAGCCGCGTTAAGCGAGTTGTAACGCAGACCAAATGCCGGTATCCCAACAACAAGTTTACTGGCAGGTAAATGAAATGCTGTCCATATATGTGCGCCCGATACCATAAAATCATAGCTTGATGATTGCCCCACGGGTGCATCCGGGCCTATATGAATATTATCTTCAAAAGCGTGAATATTCACCCAGTCGGCCTTTGAAAGATCGGGGTACTCCCAATGCTGGTAGTTTACTGGTGCTGTAACAGTAACTAAAGCGCCCGCGGGCAAGGCCGCTTTTAATGCCGTTAAAAATGGCCCTATAGCATGAATGTTGTCTGGCGCGTTCCCAGAGTTGATATCCGTCATATAAATATCTACACCATCCAGTTTTTTACGGGCAACGTAAGCTTTTACCGAATCGATAAGCAGTTTCATAGATGTTGGGTTACGGATGGCTGTGCCAAAATCATTGCTTTCGTAAATGGCCCATCCGTCAATACCTGAAAGGTGGCCGCTGATACCCATAATAACCGGTATGCCTGCAATGTGGGCACGAGCAACAATTTCATTTACATGCTGGTTTACGTTTCCTTTGGATACATCAAGGGTTCCATCTGCAGCAACTTTACCTACCTGGTACTCCAGGTGTGTGATATTACTCCAAACCACATCGGCGGCGGTACCATCTTCTGTAAGGTTGGCCAACACAACTTTTGTATAAGGTTTAAAGGTATAGGTTGATGGATTCACCAACACTTTGGTTTGGCGCGATGTTGAATCGCCGTTGTAAGTAGCTACCAGTTTGATGGTATATTCGCCACCCGCTGTTGGGGTAAACTTAAATGCCGGATCGGCCGACATTTCTTTGCCATTTACCTGCCAGCTTATTTTAACCTTACCTGCCGGTGTAAACAACACGCCCGAAAAACTGGCGCTTGTACCTTCGTTAATGATCTGGTTTGATCCAAACACCTTCAGGTTATCAAATATTCGTGGATAATATGGATTAGCGTCCTCTTGTTTTTTAACTTCATCTTTTTTACACCCGGTAAATGCCATAAGCATTACCAGCATAAATACCGGTATAGGGGTATACTTAATCTTTTTCATGTTTAATATTTTAAAATAGTAATTGATCATTTTGAGTGTGATTTTATCACTGTATTAATGGTGCCCAGCAAGGAGTTTGCCCCTGTTGCATCCTGTCGCAATTGCCATATCATGATGCCCCCGGCCTTTGCAATCGACAGCTCCGTTTTGGCCTTTATGGTTGTGATGCCGTTGTAATAAATTATGCCTCCGCCGTTAACTGTTACCTGGTCAAGGTTCACGGCATCAGGATACGTGGCAACAATCTGGCTGAACGATATATCGGCCGGTGCGTTTGTACCAAAGCCATAACCATAAAAAGGCACTCCTAAACTGAGTTTTTCTTTGGCGATGCCACGCGTACCGCTCCAATAAGCCATGTCGTCAACCGCCATGCTATACGGCGAGTGCTGGCCCGGATTTGACGGCTTCCACGGCCCGGTTTTATCGTATGACATTACGTTGATAAAATCCAGCTTAGCCAAAGCGTTTTCAGGATACCTGCTGGCATAAACCGTAGCAACGGCAGCGGTTGTAAGCTTGCCTTTGGCCTTTAACGCGGCAGCAAGGGCGGTAACAAATGATTCGTAATTATTATCAATAAGCTCCTGCTCAATATCCACATCTATGCCATCCAGCAAATTATCATCAACAAGCTTTATGAGCCCGGCAATAAATTTAGATTGCATGGCCGGGGCTATCAATTTGCTGAAATACGCAGGCGGAGTGCCGCCTGCAATAGATGCCAGTACCTGAACCTTATTATTATGGGCCATTATGGCTACCTGTTTCAAATCGGCATCGGCGGTAAAATCCCCATCGGCATCGGGATTAATGAAAGCCACATTGAGATGGGTTATTTTGCCCATATCAATAGCCTTTGCCTCGTTAAGCAGGTTATCTCCGTACCTAAGGTAACCTACCACCCTAAAATTTGCAGCTACTGTTGTAGTAGTATCAGATTTCACCTCGGCCTTTACATTGCTTTTTTTACAGCCGATGGCATTCAGCAACACAAAAACAACAACGGTTAGCAAGGCTTTATTTTTTAATATCTTCATTTGTTATCTTCTGTCAGGTTTATTGTTTATCCCACCAAATACGTGCTGTCCAGGTATCTTTACCGCCAAGCGCGGTAATCGCAGCTGCAATGTTTGCCGAGTTTTGTTCGCGTTCGGTTAAAGGATATTCAAACCTTCGTGGTATAGTAGTTATGTCCGATTCGGCTGTTACACCTGGCACCAAAACAGGGTAACCTGTGCGCCGCCACGTGGCATATGCCTCGGGTCCGTTCATTAATTGCGCGGCCCATATTTGGGTATCTATTTGCTGCAGTTCTTTACCCGGTGCAAGCTGGTTGTCCTGTTTAAATTTCAGGATCTCGGCTGCACTCAATGTGGGTCCGGTTGGGTATAAGCCCAGTTGCAGGCAGGCAGCCTCTAAACCGTTCTCAAAATGTTGTTTGGCTGTGCCACCTAATGCCAGGCCCCACCGCGTATTAGCTTCGGCCAGCAAAAATTCAACTTCGGCATAGGTCATGTGCAAATAAGGAGCATCGCTGCGCACCATAAAATCGGCCAGTTGTACCTTTTGCCCTCCGTTTGGAACAGACAATGTACCACGTCCGGGATAATCGATATTGATAGGCCCTAAAAAGTCGTCATAATTGTATTTACCAGGGCCAACGCCTATCAGCCCAACTTGTGCTTTTACCTGTGCTGTAACATCAAGCCTGTCGGTTAATTTATCGGGGTTAACCCAGTATGCGCGTGCGATATAGTTTAGGCGCGGATCATTGGTGGCCTTCATTTCATCAAGCAACGTTGTACAAACCCTTGGGCGGCCGTCGTCCTGGTATTGGTTAATGCCTACTGATACACCGTTACCCCTTATCTCTGAATAACCATTGGTAATATTTATATAATCCAGTTTACAGATGTCATCGTTACTTGTCATTAGCCCGGCGTTGAAGGCATCTGTAGCCTCGGCTTTAGCTGTTGCATTGTCAATTTTCACCAAACGCATAGCTAACCGCAAGCGTAGCGAATTCGCGAATTTTTTCCACTTGGTTAAGTTGCCATGATATAAAAGCTCGTTGCTAACATCATCGATGCTGCCCGAACCAAGCTGGGCAACAGCTGCCTTCAGCTCCTTAAAAAAGTCGGCATAAATATCCTTTTGGGTGTCAAATTTGGGGCGTACTGTACCATTAATATAGACTTTACCTGCCTGTGTATAAGGAATATCGCCATATAAATCGGTGAGCCTTGCAAAAACATAAACCTTCATAATGCGGCAAATGGCATTCAGGTTGGGTTTAGTTGCGCTGCGTTGCACGGCGTCAACAATATTTAAAACATCATTGGGGTAGCCCAGTTCCCAAAGTTCAGACATGTACTGCCTGTCTTCAATATAAGCGCTGCCATAGCGGGTATAATAAGCGCCGCCTATTTGTTGCGCCATAGGCATTGTAAGGATGATACTTGTACGCTCATTAATAGTTACATCGCCGCCAAATCTCAACTCTACATAGTTAAGCTGATTAATAGGATCAAGGTTGGCAGATTTTGTTGGGTCGGTATTTACATCTCCAAATTTTTTGCACGAGAATAGCAATAACGGCATCAGGAGTGCAGCCAACGTATATTTGTTTAAAGTTCTTTTCATGTTGTTCGTTCTTAAATTATACATACCCTGTTAAAACCTGAAGTTGACGTTAAATCCCCAGCTTCTTCTTGAAGGTAATGAACCATACTCCAGGCCCTGGCCATTGCCGTTGTTGTAATTTGAATCGGGATCAACGTTCGGAACATTTTTATGGATAATAAATGGGTTGCGGCTTACTACAGCAACCGTAAGATCTTTAATGCCCAGTTTTGCAATTGCGGATGAAGGGAATCTGTAGCTTAGCGTTATTTCGCGCATTTTTATGTAGCTGGCATCGTAAATAAACGGCGTAGCAACACCATTGCCATCGCTATAAAATTGCGACCAGTAGTTTGAAGGATCAACCGCTGTGGTGTTCTTCGTATAAACAGGGTTTCCGTTAGCATCTGTACCGGTTTGCAAAACACCTTGTGGTATGTAGCCCTGCACTTTACCTGCTGCGCGCCATTGTTCAATGGTCATACCGGCGGTTTGGCGTTGCTCTTCAGATTTTATCCATTCGGCCCGGCCCGGTAGTGTAGAAACGTGGCTGCCCCGTATAATAGCAAACATATTGGTCATCGAAAACAAGTCGGCGCCATGTTTAATATCAATAACCGCGCTTAAGCCAAAGTTTTTGTAACGAAAGGTGTTGGCCAATCCGCCCGTCCAGCTCCAGGTGCCTTTACCAAGCACACTGCGCTCTTCGGCTTGTTTTGGCGCCAGCGTTTGCGGATCGAGCACGATGTTGCCTTGCGAATCGCGCTGATAATCAAAGCCCAAAATAGAGCCGTATGGCGAACCCGGTTTTGCCACTACTGATACGCCCAACCAGCGCGCGTCAGACAACGACAGATATGGAATACCATCGGCAAGGGATAACACTGTATTGGTATTTTTGGCGAAGTTGACATTAATCTCCCACCCAAAATCTTTGGTGGCTACCGGCGATCCATTCAATGCTATCTCGACGCCCTTATTGCCTATTACACCAGCGTTAACCAGTTGCTGCGCAAACCCTGATGATAACGGCGCCGGCACCAGGTTAATCTGATCGCGTGATTTGGAGGTATAGTAAGAAACGTCAAGATTTAACCGCTCGCCAAAAAACTTTAGCTGTGTACCAATCTCAAAAGATTTAGTACGTGTAGGTTTCAGGTTTTTGTTGGGCAATACAGTGCTGGCTATCCCCCCTACCGAGGTACCATTAAAGGTTTGCGGATAAAGGTTGTAATTTAAGTTTAACAGGTACGGGTCAGTATCGTTACCAACCTCGGCACCCGATATTCTTAATTTACCAAAAGAAAGTATTGAAGGGTTTATCTTAAAAAAATCGCTAAAGATAAAGCTTGCGGCAACCGAAGGATATACGTAGCTGTTGTTATCTTGTGGCAGGGTTGACGATGCATCTTTACGTACGCTGGCATCAACATACAGGTATGATTTATAACCAATGCTTAACAAAGCGTAAGCTCCGTTGTTGCGTTTACGGTAATGGTTTTCAACAACCGATTTATCTGAAAAGCTGTTGGGGCTTACCACATCGGGTACGTTAAGATTGATAAAAGTTGAGGTTGTACCGGGGTTATCTATCCTTGAAAAACTGCCGCCAAGCCTTAAGGCCAGGTTAAGCGATGGACTTACCTGCTTTTGGGCTGTTAACAAGGCATCGCCTTCGGTTGTGCCCATTTTTTGAGCAAACTGATCCAGCTCGCCGGCCAATGCGCCGGGTGTGGTACGCGGGCTGAATTTGTTATAAGTAAGATAAGTAAAATCGGTAGATATGCGACCTTGCAGGTTTAGCCAGCTGGTAATGATATAGTTACCTTGTAAAGTACCAATAAACCTGTTTTTACGGGTTTCGTTCCGCATTTCGTTAATCACCCAATAGGGGTCTAAACGATATTGGCCGCCTCCCCAGTCAACATAATTGCCTTCACTGTCTTTGTAGCCGTTTTTAAAGTAGGCCTGATCGACGTTATTGGCCAAGCCAACAAAGGCATTGCCTATGTTGCCCGGATCATCGGCCAGCGCGGGACGGTTAACCACATCTTCGTTAAGATACATCACCTTTGCCGATAGCGTAACCTTGCTGCCGAATTTGGAACTACCGGTGAAATTAAAAGTATTACGACGCAAATTACTACCCGGCACAATATCACGGCTGCGCATATCGGTTATTGACAAGCGGAACGATGAAATATCGTTTGAATTAGAAAAAGCTACGTTGTTGGTGGTTGTAGCGCCGGTACGAAAAAAGTTGTCGATATTGTTTTTGACCAACGCGTACGGGCGGTATTTGCCATCAAACCCAATAACCTGTAAATTAGGATCGAGCCGGGGACCGAAGTTGTTGAACAGTGTATTTTTTGCCTGCGATGGATCTACCACCATTTGCTCGGCGGTACCCTGGCCATAAATATATTGGTAATCGTTGTAATGGGTAAGCTGGTTTTCTATCGATGAGGTGCTGTTAACCTCAATACCCAGCTCTTTTTTTGAATTACCCTTTTTTGTTGTAATCAATATTACACCGTTGCCTGCGCGACTGCCATACAACGCCGAGGCCGAAGGGCCTTTCAGCACCGAGATCTTGTCGATATCATCGGGATTAATGGCCGAGATAGCATCGCCAAAATCAAAACCACCTGAATACTTCCCGCCACCTACCTGGCCATAGTTTGAGTTATCTATCGGTACGCCATCAACCACATAAAGCGGTTGGTTGTTACCCGTTATGCTGGTATTGCCCCTGATGATAACCCTTGACGAGCCCGCCGGTCCGCCGGCTGTGCTGTTGATGATAAGTCCAGGTACTTTACCGGCAAGTGAGTTGATCACATTGGGCTCGCGGGCATGTTTAAGATCGTTACCGTCCACTTCGGCGGTAGCGTAGCCTAATGAGCGCTCTTCTCTTTTAATACCAAGCGCTGTTACTACTACGGTATTCAACTCGGTAGCTTTTGTTTTAAGGGTGATCTTTACTGTTTTGATTTTATCAGTAGCGATGATTGAATGAATCTCATAACCCATCATGGCAAAGGTTATAACATCACCATTGGTTACAGTTATTACAAAGCTGCCAGTTTCATTAGTTACAGCCGACCGATTTTTGGTGGTATTTACAACGGTAACGCCCGGCAACGGCTGGTTTTGATCGTCGGTTACCTTACCGGTAAGGCTAAAATCCTCAACAACCTGCGAGCTTACTTTTGCAGTTGGCTTTTCTGATTGGATCATTACCGTTTCACCAACAATTTTATACTGGGCATGAAGTTCCTTCGTCACAAGGTCAATTACCTGTTGCAAACTTTGTTTGCTTACCGTAAGGCTGATTTTTTTTTGCAAATCAAGATCTTTAGGATTGTATGAAAAATGCACATTGGCAGCCTTCTCTATCTGGTTAAATACAGTCGGTATCGGTGTATTTTTCCAATTGAAAGAATAGGCCTGTGTTGATGACTGCGCGTACCCGGAGAAAGATACAATCAATAATATTGACGGTATCATCCTCTGCAGCATCCAGGAGAGCAATCGTGAACGGAGTAGTGGTTTTTGCATATAGTTTGGGTTTTTAAATATTTAAAATCATTAGGTTTAAATTCAGAATATCAGTTTTATGACGTTGCCGTCCTGTTTGTAGGTAAAATGATTGGTAAAGCCAATAGCGTCCAGTACTTCGGCAATGCTTTTTCCGCTAAACTCGCCGGTAAATGATATACTGTCACCCGCTTTATCAACCGGGGCAATTACTATCCCGTACATGGCCTTCATTTTCAGGGCAATCTCCGCCAAGCCGGCACTTTTAAACACCAGTTTTCGGTTTATCCAGTTTTGAAGGTCGTTGGCATTAAAGTTGGTTTGGGTAAATACCTTGTCGCCTTTAAAAAGCGTGGCTTTCTGACCTGGTATAAGGGTTACATCGGCCACTTCCAAATCGGGCTGCGTACACTCAACTTTAACCTTACCGGTTGATAACATTACACTTGCCACACCCGCTCCGGAATAGCTTTCAACCTTAAATGAGGTACCAAGGGCGGTTGTGGCCGTTTTACCGGTAATTACAACAAAGGGTTTACGCTTATTTTTTGTAACAGAAAAGAAAGCTTCACCGCTTAGTAAGAGGTGGCGGTTATGGGCATTATAATCGGTGGCAATTTTTAAAGAGGTTGCCCCATTAAGCAGCGCTGTGCTTCCATCGGGCAGGCGAATAAATTTGCGTTCACCGGCACCGGTTTGCCCTACCAGGGTATAGTTATGATCGTTAGCCGCGCTGTAAAGAGCCGCGCCTGTAGTATTGGTAGTTAACTGATACACCGCGAATGCGCCTGCCATAATTAATAACGCAGCAGCAACGGTCATCCATCGCATAAAATAATTACGTAAGCCAATAATCCTGCCTTCGGGTTGTTCTGCTTCAACTGTTTCGTCCAATGCGCTTTTAAGGCGTTCAAGCCCTGCGGCCTTTTCTGCAGCGCCAACTTTAATGCCCAATAACAGGCATAACTCGCGGGCATCATCCATTTTTTTGCCAATACCTGGGTTTTGGGCCAATATATTTTCCCATTTGGCAATAGCTTCTGCATTCTCGGCATAGCAGTATGCCACAAAGCTATCGTCAGTTAAAAAGTCTTCTGTTTGGTATGAAGAATAGTCCATTTGTAATATAATTTGAAACGTTTACATACAAGTGCAATAGATTATWCTTTTTTACCAATGCTTTTCAAAATAAATTTTATGTTTCAGTTTTCAGGACAGCGCTATTGCATTATTCAATAAGTATTATGTAGTTTTATAAAAATTTTAAAAAGTTAACCATTTGTAAATCATGCGTTAATTTTCAATATTTAGATGGAAGTATCAAAAACAGTGCTGATGAGTCCTAAACACAAGGACATTTACAAGAACTGGCAATTGCTTGCAGAAGGTGAAAAGCAGGGACTTTATGAATGCTTTAATATTTTTTATGATGATTTATATCGCTTCGGGCTTTCTCTTTACAAAAACCCCGAGCTTGTAAAGGAGGGTATCCATAATTTATTTTTAGAACTTTGGAAGATCAGGCATAAACTGGCCGATGTGCAGAACATCCAGCAATATACGCTGACCATTTATAAGCGGATATTATATAAAACGTATCAGCAATTATCAGCCGAAACTCAAACAGGCCATTTGATAGATGAGCTATCTATAGAAGATATCCCGGCCGAACCCTCCTATGAGTCGATACTGATAGCCAGCCAGCATGATGAGCATATGAAAAAAAGGTTGCAAAAGGCGCTGAACGAGCTATCGCCCAGGCAGAAAGAAATTATCCGCCTTCGGTACTTTGATGCCGTTTCATTTAAAGATATTGCCGACCAAACAGGCCTGAGCGAACGCACCGTTTACAACACTTTGCACAATGCCATCAAGGTTCTGCGCGATGTAATTTGCTGGGTAATCATTTTTAAGGGAAGCAGAGCGATCCATTAATTGACATAATTGGACACTAACGAGGGCAGATGACGATTCCCTGTTGCTAAAAACGGTAACTACCTGCAGAAAACATAACACCATATTTTGCCGTACTCAACTACAATACAACCGAAAACAACGAGCACATGTACCGGTTAAAGGTTTTGCCCCCATCCGGACGGAAAAACAGAAAAAACCATTAAGCTATTATTTTTTAATTTGCCTGATGTAATCCAATAATCACCTGGTTTTTAAATAGATCAAGTATTGCTACACCTTATCAGCATTAAAAATTTGCTTCCCCTAATACCTCTCAAGTTCTTTTTAGATAGAAAATTTTAAGGCGGTTCATAGGGTTGGCCAACAATATAGTTTCGTACTATGCTTTGTATGCTTATCTTGTGATGGAATATCGACAGGAGAAGTATTCGGGATGCAGACAAAATCAGAACTTTATCAAAATGCGGCCTCGTTGGCCGGGCTGGGAATCTGGGAGCGCAATTTCCTGGAGGGGACATTTTACTGGAATAAGATCATCTTCCAGATTATGGAGGTTGACGACGACTATAAGGGCTCGATGGAGGATGTCATATTTTTTTACCGGGAACCAGCGAAGGTGAGGGCCTTAATAGATAAAGCGATTGTTTCAGGGCTGCCAGAAAGAGGCGAACTGGAAGTACTCACTGCGAAAAACACCCAAAAATGGGTTGAAGTGCGCGTACAGGCAGAATCGGCCGATGACCGCTGCACGCGCCTTTATGGCACGCTAACCGACATTACAGACAGGCGCTTGCAGGCTATGGCCCTGGAAGAAAGGGAACAACGCTTCTCCAAAGCGTTTGATCATGCGCCGATCGGGATGGCGCTGGTATCGCTCAACGGGGGCTGGATAAAGGTGAACACCAGCCTATGCCAGCTTTTTGGCTATACAGAACCGGAATTCCTCGGTCACACTTTTCAGGAATTCACTTATCCGGCAGACCTGGAAAGCGACCTCGAGCAACTCAATTTACTTGTTGCAGGTGACATCGGCTCCTATACAATGGAAAAAAGGTACTACCATGCTGATGGCCGGATCATATGGGCCCTGCTGAGTGTTTCGCTGGTAAGAAGCGAGAGCGGTGCACCCCTTTACTTCGTTTCGCAAATTAAAGATGTTACCGACCAAAAAAACAGCATGGAGATCATTCGCCTCCAAAACGACCGGCTCCTGAATTTTGCGCATATCGTATCGCATAACCTCCGTTCACATTCTGGCAATATCCGGATGCTGACGAGCATGATCCTGGAAGAAACAGACCCGGCAGAAAAAGAGACTCTGGTGCAAATGCTTGACGGGAATGCTGCCAGCCTGCTGGAAACCCTGGCGCATTTGAACGAGGTGGTGAAGGTTCAGGAGAGCAGCGCAGACACAAGGGTAAGAATCGACCTGGCACATGAAGTAGAAAGAGGGCTAAATATCCTTTCTGCCTCTATCCGCGCCAGTAATGCAAGTATAATTAAAGATATGGATGATGGAATCACAGTTGTGTTTAATCCGGCTTACCTGGAGAGTGTACTGGTTAACCTGATAGGCAATAGCCTTAAATACCAGCATCCGGAGCGCCGGCCCGAAATAAAGATAAGCGCCAACCTGGATGACGGAGTGCCATTGCTTATCATCGCAGATAACGGTTTAGGGATCGATCTGGCCCTGCATGGCCACAAACTATTTGGTATGTATAAAACCTTTCACCGCCATCCTGATGCCAGGGGCATGGGGCTTTTCCTGGTAAAAAACCAGGTAGAGGCTATGGGTGGGAGGATTTGGGCCGAGAGCCAGCCCGGTGTTGGCACTTCTTTTTTTATTCAGTTTACACCCCTTATACATGAAAAAAATTGATATCGCCTGTCTGATCGATGACGATAAAATATTTACCTTTTTGATTTCCAAACAAATGCGCCTGGTAAATTTTTGTGAGCGCCTGCTTGTTTTTAATGCCGGCGATGAGGCGCTGGATTATTTAAAATCGGCGATAAAAATCCGGGAGAACATGCCTTCAGTAATCCTGCTTGACATCAACATGCCAGTGCTTGACGGATGGCAGTTCCTTGACGAGTTTATCAAATTCGATGTGCCCGAAAAAATAACGATTTACATCATCAGTTCTTCTATTGATCAGGCAGACCGGCTTAAAGCCGCAAGTTACCAGGAAGTTTCCAACTTTTATATAAAACCAATTACGAATGACGACCTGATTGAGATGCTGAACGGCACCAGGATTTGACGAAATGTAGCGCGAAACGACATCTTGAAAGGGGGACGCGGACAGCAGAAAAAATCTTAACATTAATTATTTCGAAACACAAAAATGAACGGGTCCACTGGGACAGCCTTGCAGAATCCGCACGGTTTTATTGATGAATTGACTAAAATAGGCGGTTTTTCAAAAATTATCGATTATGATCTTAAAAAAGAATAAGCCCCTAAGTAGATCGTAATTGGGGAAGTAAAGAAACGAATGAGCATGAAAACCCTTCATATTTTTATCATCTGTACTGTAGCAGTATCGGCTAAAGTGTGGCTAATCGCACCGTACCTTTTCCAAAAACAATACAAATCAGACAATTACTTTAACATTGCAATCCAGACCCGGTTTTCATATGCCGAAGAATTCTAAAGCTGTCTTTCTCTTTATTACATATTGACCATTATTTGGCTGTGAGCTTATAAAGTGAACCTCAACCGAAATTCCGTTGGCTGATGTCTTTAAACCTAATGCCGTTTTTTAATAGTTTTGCACCCCTGCAAACATCTGGGTTTATAAGGATAATAATAGTAAGATATATTTTTCAATTTTTGCGTTCGTTAAATTTAACAGGATTTATTTTTCCGGGAAAATGGAACCTGTTATATGAAAAAAGTCAAAGTCAGCCGCCCCTCCTATATTTTTTGTGGCATAATTAAACAAAGCAAAACGATAGCCCATGAAATGCGGAAAGGTATAGGCCATTTTTAATTGCGTGCCCAATGGTATCCACGTTTTCCCGTCCAGGCTATAAAAAAAATCTGCCACGTCTTTTCTGTTCGTAAAATTGCATTCCGCCTTAAAGTATACTACCTTTTGGTTTAAGGGGATTGTTTGTGCTTCTACAGGTTTTCCGGTGCTTGCATTGATCATGACGACAGCTTTGCTATCCCCGGTTATTTTGACACCTGCCAACCCGTAATTTTTTTGCAAAAGGCCCAAACCCGCGAAATCACCATCTTTCATATTAGAAACGTCGAGCGAAACTGCCCCTGAGCATACCGGGCCGATAGTGCGTTGTGTCAATGTATTTCGAGCCGCCAGGAAATTGGTGTCAATCCTGCCGGTGCTGAGCCGTAAATACCCTTTCCGCGCGGTAACAGACCACAAGCTATTATCCGGGTTATGATTCCATTGCCAAACCAGTGGTAATGCACGTTCACCTTTTTTACGGGTAAACTCGTCTGAAGCGACGATGCCCGGGATCAAACCTTTACCGGCCGGAAGGTCGAGTGTATCGGTCACTTTGCCGTGATTGCCCAAAACGGGCCATCCATCCTCCCACTTTACAGGTACCAAATAGGGAATACGGCCCACCGAGCCATAATCACGGAACAAATAAGAATACCAGGCTCCATTTGGCGCTTCAACCAATCCACCTTGTGCCACACCCAGGTCCTGGAGGCCAATTCGCCCTTCGTACGGGCCAGTGATTTTATCTGCCCGGTGTATGATAACAGTGCGTACGTGGCCCGGTGGCCATGTAATATTAAAAAGATAATATTTGCCTTTTATCTTAAACAACTGAGAGCCCTCCGGACCGAGGCCAATGCCGCCCGAAGGCACGTTTGCTTTTTTAATGATAACCTGGTCCGTTCCGCCAGGCTTTATACCGGAAAGATCGTCCTTTAATTCAACTAACCTTAAATCTCCGCTCCCGCTAATCATATAAACCTTTCCGTCATCATCAAAAAACAAGGAGTGATCACCCAGGTCGGGGGCAAATGACCTGGCTTTCCATGGGCCTTTTTCGATATTTTTAGTACTGTAAATGTGCATTTTGCCGGTATTTGCAGAAAATGTGCTTACATAATAGGTACCATTATGGAAACGGATAGAACTTGCCCACGAGCCCTCCCCATACATATTTTTGCCATTTGTAAGATTTGTTGCATCAATATTTGCTAAAGTATCGTACGCATAACCCACCGTCTTCCAGTTCACCAGGTCGTTCGACTTCATAATCGGTACACCGGGACTCATGTGCATCGTTGTGCTGCTCATGTAATAGCTATTGCCTACACGCTCTATGGATATATCCGGTACATCTGCGTAAATAATGGGATTAGTGGCTTTTTGCGCATATAAACACGGCACTATAAGCGTGATAATTAAGGCCATCATCCATAACCTGTAAATCGCATTTCTCATATTGACATTTTTTTGTCCTGGTATTCTTATCTGGTTTTATTTAGTTTCTTACTTGGTTTCAACTATTTAGTTAATGTATTTATTTGAAGCATGCTTACTGAATATGGATCGAAAGTCTTTGTAAACTTAGCGCCTGCCACTTTTATCCTGGAGGTAACCGGAACTATTTTTACCGGATCGCTGATCGTGTTCGTATCTTCGGGTTTATTGCCTTTTATTACTACCAGGGTACCTTCTGGTGACAAATTTCCGGCACCATTTAAATCGATATCAACCTGCTGCGGCTTTCCTGTTGTATTTACTACTTTAAGAAACAGTTTCCCCGTTTTGGTGTCCCGGGTAGCTACATAAAACATGGCGGGTATAGGTTTGGGCATTTTATTGGCGGCACTGTCCTGTTTGGTAGCAGGCCGCGTTTGGGTGGGGATATTGGCGCCCGCTATAGACACCACTTTATTGCCGATATAGCTATTAAACATCTTCTGCACGTAATACGATGGCGAACCAAAGCTTTTTAAAGCATCGTAACCTATCAGGTCCGAGTCCCATTGCCAGGCTTTTGGCGCAGTTGCCGTGGCTTTATTTATATTTACAAATAATGGCGCGTAGCATGACAAGATAACCAGGTCTGAATTTCGTTCCATGCCTGTCATCCAGGCGGCATCGCCCAGGGCGGCGTTCATATTGGTGGTTGGTTCGCCTTCACGCGTTGCCCACTCTCCTACAAACACTTTATAGCCTTTACGGTCGTACTTATCATAACGTGCCGCATCCTCTTCCATTTCCCAGGCAGTGCGGTAATAATGTTCATCTACAATTTCGGGCTTGCGAATGGTTAATTTACCCCTGGTCCCAAGCCAGTCCTTACCGCCGATGGTTGCAATACAGTGAAGGTTAGGGTATTTGGCTTTAATGCCATCATAAAACTGGGCAAAACGTCCGTCGTAACTGCCAGACGCGTCAAACCCGTCTTCGTTACCAATCTCCACATAGCTGAGTTTAAAAGGCGCCGGGTGTCCATCTGCGGCACGCTTGGCGCCCCAGTAGGTGTGTACATCGCCCGTAACATATTCAATTTCATCAAGCGCATCATCTACGTACGGCTTTAAAAGCGGGCCTGCGTCCACATGGTCGCCATCGAGTGAATAGCCGGCATGAACGGCAAGAAGCGGTTCCATTTTCAGGTCTTCGCACCATTCTAAAAATTCAAGTAAGCCCATTCCGTCGGTAGGGCGATAGCCCCATGAGCCGGTATGGCCGGGCCGTCCTTCAAGCGGCCCCAAAGTAGTTTTCCACGGAAACGCATCGGTCAATTTTGGGCCTTCAAGGAAATTACCGCCGGGGAAACGTAAAAAGCGGGGTTTCATATCGGCCAATAACTTCATGATATCTACCCGGTTACCATTGGGGCGGTTATGATAAGTTGGCGGAAATAAAGAGACGAGGTTAAAATAATAAACCCCGGTACGGTTTGTCGAAATAACAAAACGGGCGGCAGATGTTGGTTTAACATCTGCGCCGGTTGTTAATTTAAGTTCATATTTTTTCCAAAATGCGCTTTTTACCAAATTAATAGTCCCCGAAGCATATACCGTTTTACCGTCATTGCTTTCTATACTCACGGTTATAGGCCCGGCAGTATTATCAGCAATTACCGGAACTGCAGTTTTAGGCGCGGGAGCCCATTGCTCGGTCAATGGCTTGCTTTCCATACCTTTAATATAAAAAGAGGCGGTATAAGTTGTATTAGGCAAAACAGGTATGCCCCAATAACCTTCATTTGCAATGCCGGCCCGGCCACCGCTGGTATCCACCAACAATCTTAAACAAGTGGTTAACGCGCCATTAATTGCATGGCGCCGCTCATCTGCAGGTATATAGTTGGGGTTTGCGGCAACTAATTGAATGGTGGCCTTCGCGCCACCTTCCTTGATTACGCTCCAGCCTTCCGGCGTATTTGGATTATCCTTAAATATCCTGTTCCTGATCAGCTCGGCATACAAACCCCCATCGTACGAATGGTTGATCTCTTCGGTCATCAACCCATACAGTTGCGGACTTACATCTGCGCCGGGTTTAGTTAAATTAAGCGTAAGCTTAGGATTTTGCGCTTTCAGGCTTGTCGCTGTAAACAGGAACAGGCACAAAATTGAAATGGGTAATAACTTTTTCATCATGAAAGTTAATATTATTTGTTGTGTTTTTTACACTTATTTTATAAGACCAACGGGGTATTTCCATTGAAAATTATTTCTCAGTTTATCGGTATTCGGAAGTCCGGTTCACAGATTTTCCATAAACTTCACACTGCTTCTGAAATGGGTTTATTTAACCAAGATTTTTACTGTTTTTGAAATATTGCGTGATGAATTACCTAACTGAAGGATGTATTCGCCGGCTTCGGTATTCCATGCTTTTTTTGTCTCGTCATAAAAAGCCAAATCTCCAACCTTTACATCCAGTTCAACTGTTTTCGTTTCGCCCGGTTGCAGAAAAACTTTTTGGAAAGCTTTTAGTTCTTTTTCAGGACGCAAAACTGAACTGACCGGATCACTTACATATAATTGCACAACTTCGGCCCCGTAGCGGCTGCCTGTGTTTTTGATAGTGAATTTTGCGTGGATAGTTTCATTTTTTTCGTAAGTTGTTTTATCGGCCGAAAAATGGCTGATGGAAAAATCAGTATAGGAAAGCCCATAACCAAAAGGGAATTCCGGTTGAATTTTCTTCGTGTCGTACCAGCGGTAGCCAACCAGTATGCCCTCTTTATATTCGGCCGTAGCGCCTTCGCCCGGATAAGTATTTAAAGCGAAAGCAGGGGAATCTTTTAACGAGACCGGGAAGGTAAACGGCAGCTTTCCCGACGGATTGATGACACCTTTTAATACATCAGCCAGTGCAATCCCAGCCTCCGAGCCGTTAAACCACGACCAGACAACCGCATGGTTGGCTTTTTTAATTTCATTCAGATTATACGGAGCGCCGCCCATGATTACAATGATGGTATTAGGATTAACCGCCGTAACCGCGGTAACCAACGCCTGCTCGCCAAAGGGCAGTTCCAGGCTTTTACGATCATGCGCTTCACTTTCATATTCCCGATTTGAACCGATACATAAAATGGCAACATCGCTGGTTTTAGCAAGCGCTACCGCCTCATCAATCAATTTTTGATCGGGCCAGTCATAGCCACGATTTTGTTCGTCACTATTACTTGCCAGGTAGGTTGCTTTATAGCCCTGCGCAAAGCTGATACTGGCTGTTTTGCCGAACCTTGATTTTATACCGTCTAATGCTGTTATCTCGTGTTGCGCTTTTACACCGGCGCCATACCCACCCAAAGCAAATGTGCGGATGGCATTATCGCCGATGACCGCAATACTTTTAATCTTATCTGCTTTTAAGGGCAGCAACCGGCTGTCGTTTTTTAGCAGGACTATAGATTCTGTCGCGATATCATATGCGGCTTTGGTATGCGCCTGTGTAGCGATCGATCCTTTAGGATGGTTAGTGCTCATGGAGGTGTGATACATCACCCACAAAATCCTGCGTACTTTATCATCTATTATTTTTACCGGAACCTGCCCTTCTTTAACAGCTTTAAGTAAGGGTTGGGCAAAATACCATTGATCATACGGCCCGCTTGATCCCATTTCAATGTCCAACCCGTTATTGGCCGCGGCAACGGTATGGTGCGTCCCGGACCAATCCGACATGACCACTCCTTTAAAGCCCCATTCGTTTTTTAGCACCTTATTTAATAAAAAATCATTCTCGGAACACCAATAACCATTCAGCTTATTGTAGGCCGACATAATGGTGTAGGCATACCCTTGCTGTATGGCTGCTTTAAACGCCGGGAAATAAATTTCGCGTAATGCCCTTTCATCAACTATCGTGTTTACGCTATCGCGGTTAAGTTCCTGATTATTGGCGGCAAAATGTTTTATACAGGCTGCCACATGCTGGCTTTGAATTCCTTTTACAGATTGAACAGCCAATTGGCTGTTCAAATAAGGATCTTCTGAATAATATTCATAGGTACGGCCGCAAAGCGGCATCCTGCAAATATTGAATGCCGGTGCCAGCATTACAATCTTTTTACGGGCATTGGCCTCCTCCCCTATTACAACTCCATATTTGTTAGCCATAACCGGGTTCCAGGTAGCGGCTATGGCCGAGCCATTTGGCAAGAATGTGGCAGAATCGGTTGTCCAGTTAGCCGAAGCCCAATCAAAACGCTTGATTTCTTCACGTACGCCTAATGGGCCATCATCGCAGGTAAGTTCCGGGATGCCTAAACGGGGTACGCCTGCCGAGGAAAACAGCGCGTTGCCGTGAAGCATTCCTATCTTTTCTTCCAGCGTCATTTTGCTGACGATGTTGCTGATCTTCGCTTTAAGCGCAACCTCACCTTTGTTTTGTGCCGAAACGCCGCCGGCCACTAAAAATGCCATAAAACAGGCAATGGTATATTTCATAAATATTTCTTTTCTTCTTGTCGGTGCTGTTTATCTGCAGCCGTAAGTTTCAACAGACCCTGCTTTAAGGCCGGCCAGGCCAGCCATTTTCTTCTTTTAAGTTTTCAACTTGTTGCGTGGGCATGCCCATATCCAGATAGCGTATCGTTGAAATCTTATTTTGAAAGGTAACGCATCCCATAATGTTCTAAACATTTTTGAGTGAACTTCTTAATAAGAACCAGGCCCTCGTTACACATTTTTTTCGATTCCGGCGTTAAGATGGGGTTACCGACGATAGTAACGTGCTCCTTAAGCAACATACCAATCGTATCAAAATTCTCTATCAAAGCTTTAATTTCAGCTTCATCTAATTCCGGCGCCTTGGAAATCATTTGATTTTTCATGTTCTAGTTTTTAACCAGGTATCATTTGCCGCGGATATTGTCATGCGTTCAAATAGATCATTGTTGATTTCCATCATGTTGAAAACAGAATTGTCAGAGTTAGAAAAAATGCCGGGACCTCTCAGTAAAGGCCCCAGGCATCCACTTATATTCAACTAAAACTCTCTCTTATTTAATTTTCAAATTTTTGATCTTTTATCTTAAAACTCCGGGTATTTTTAAAGCCCCACCCCTCTTTTCAGCGGAGTTGGGCATGCAGGCAATTACTGTTTATATCCTGCTTTAATGGCATCCATCATACGCTGATCAAGCACCTGCCTGGCTCCCAAAAGAGAAAGGCTTAACCGTTTCACCTAATCGGCAGTAACAGCCCGTTTTGATCGAACGTCTACTTATAAATAGCATCAATAAACCAGCAACCGGACTTAATAAAACTTCCATTCATCAAACAAAAAACCCTCTCCATTAAATACAAAATAGATATTCCCTACTCCTTTCTTTATGTTCAGTTCTATTTTCTTTGAGAGCGTAGTCCAGTCCTTCGCATCACATATAAGGGAAACAAGAGCCGGGCCTTTAAGATTATTTACATAAACATCAATTCTACCTGTTCCTTTCACCCGGGCTTCGAATTTGGCAGGAACCTGTTTGCTAAAATCGGCTCCCCGCACCATAAGACATTGTTTATCTATTTTTCCTATGGCAACCATATTACCCTCATTGCCATCAGCTTCGAACTGGACTTGCCCCGAAGTGCCCGCCGTGGTTTCTGCTTGCTSAACAACGAATGGATTTAACAGGTTAAGTTGTGAGGGGCCTTTAAAAGTTGCGCTGACCATGGGTAAAGTCACATCACCCCCTTCATCTACCTGTATTGGTTCGATACCCGCATTACGAAAACCACCCTTGG
>NZ_JBFUIJ010000033.1:0-70855 GCF_056401935.1 Mucilaginibacter sp. P4_D1 | reverse complement strand
TGACCACCTGAACTTATTAATCCGCTGGCTGGTACGTACGATAGTGTTGTTGGCGATAGAATCATGCACAGCGGTAACATAAGGATCAAACGAGCCGCTGAAACTGATATTTACCTTTTGCTTAAAAATAGCAGTGTGCCCCGAAAACTGAATATTAGCCAGTTTCATGGAGTCGGCAGCAAAATTGTAGAAGCTCGAAAACGATAAACCCTGCAATAAAGTGATCTTTCTTTCTGTAGCCGATGTATCGGTACTTTTGGGTTTTAACTTAGCTTCGATGGTATTATCCAGCGCGAAGCTGATACCTGCCTGCTTACCTGCCGACGGATAGCCATATACCCCGTTTTCTAAAATTGAATACTTCTGGTAGGTATAAGGATAAGGTACGCTTGCCTGGCTTACCGCGGTTTTATAATATCCGTAGCTGGGATCGCTAAAATCAGGCGTGTAGCCAAACCCGATAGATGGGGTCATTACGTGCCTTATAGCTTTCAAATTGCCTTTAAAGTTTAACGTACCGTATAATTTGGTTGACAGGCCCGTGCTTAAACTATAATTGCCGGCACGTTTAAAGCCTTGTAAAGTATCAACCAATAATTGATCGGAACTGCTGATACTTCCGCGCTCAAAATGTTTGTTTACCGATTGAAAATACCAACGCTCGGTATAATTCACGCTGCTATTAAACTGAAAGTACTTGAGCACATTTAAACCCAAACTTACCGGTATCTGGTGTTGAAAACCATTTTGAAGGCGGCGGGTAATCGTACTTTTAAAAAGTTCAGATTCGGGAATGCTGTTTACCTTATTGGTAGCATTCAGGTTATAACTCACCGTTATTTTTTGATACCATTTTTGCTCGCCAACCCTGTCTTTTGAATCAAAAGGATTAATTGACGACATACCAAAAGCAATGGTTGGCAACTCTATGGTAATTGTTTTATTGGCTATATCCTGGCTGTGGCCAATACCCACACTTAAATTAAATGGCGTACCGGCCCAGGTTTTACCATAGGAGATACTTGACCGTAAACTACTCTGCGCCGCGGTAACCACGTTATAATTTGATGTTGATGGGTTACGCGAAAAATAACCCGAGGTACCGGCATTTACCGACGCACTAAATGTTGATCCTGGATTTGCGCTCGGGTCCTGTGAGTGTGTCCAGTCGATATGTATATCTTTTACTGCAGGATCGCCCGGCAAACCGTAATTATGCGATCCGTAACTTAAGGACAAGTTACCTGTATACTTATAACGCACAAGGTAACGTGCTGTGGAGTTTACCTCATATGATCCTTTGGAGTAAATAGTACCCGTAGTGGTTAAATCCATATAATCACTCAACCCCAGGTAATAACCAAAACCGGCTAATTTAAAGCCCAGTTTTGCATCCTCGCCAAAAGTTGGCAGGATAACCCCGGATGTTCGTGAATCGGGCTTGGGAAAAAAGCCGAACGGAATAGCAAGCGGTAGTGGCACCCCTTCAATTTCGAGATAAGCCGGGCCAGATATGATCCTGTTTTTTTCGCCGATACCTTTGGTAATTACTATACCGAAGTGTGTATCGGGATAAGGCAAATCGCAGGTGCTAAAAATTACGTTGCGGTAAGCCACTTCTGTTTCGTTAAGTTTTTTTGCCTGGCCGCCCGATATAAAATTGCCTTCCTGCTCAGATGCCGGGTTATAAAGCTTTCCTTTTTTGGTAGTATAATTAAACAGCAACGAGTCGGATGCTATCGGTTTTTCGTTTTTTGACTTTGACAAAGGCCTCCCGATGTAACGTTTGGTACGCGGGTCGATGCTACCGCTGGCAAATATGAGGTGATTTTTCTGGTCGACCCGGATATAATCGGCATCCAACTCAAAATCTTCATAAGTTACCCTGGCGCGCCCATACAGGTATAAAATGTTATGCTCATTATCAACAACGGTCGAGTCCTCGGCCACGGCTTTAACTTCAGATTGAATTCCATCTTTCTTTTTTGTCGTATCCGTTTCGGGCAACTTGGTTTGGGGTTTCCCAGGGATGGTTGGCTTAGCCTGGATGTTTTTATTTTTATTGGTATCTGCCTTAACAACAGTATCTACAGCGGGGGTAATATTATAAGTACTGTTTACACCCTGCCCATCTGCATTTAGATTTGGCTTATTTTGCTTAGATTTCTTAACTTTAAGAAGTTTCCTGTCTCTTGCCTTAGTGGTGTCGAGTTTAATGATCGTATCTGCGACGGCCTTGYGGCTATGCCTGTTATATGTACCTTTGCTTTCGGCAACCAGTACATTTACCGTTAAAATAATTGCAAGCAGAAAAAAAAGAGTTATGAATTTCAAAATTGATTATGAATAGTATTTTTGCAGATATAGTTAACAGCGTTCAAAAATAATGAAAAATAGGGCATTGAAAAGATTGATTTATAGTTTATCGGTATTGTTGGTACTCCTTTCATCGTTCCCACTTATTTCTTACGGCCTAATCAAAACAGATACGGTTGTTAATTCGGGTTTCAAAATAAAAACTATTATCGTTGACGCAGGTCATGGCGGTAAGCCCACCGGGACGGGGCATTTTTCGCATGGTGCATCAGGAAGTTTTTCTTCAGAAAGAAATGTAACGCTTGCCATTGCTTTAAAATTGCAGGCTGCTATAGAAAAAGATATGGCCGGAGTAAAGGCTGTTTTAACCCGGTCGACAGAGGATGATGTATCCTTTGAACGCCGTGCCGAAATAGCCAACGAAAACAAAGGCAATGTTTTTGTATCCATCCACTGCAACTCACTATCTGACAGACACGTGCGGGAGCAGGTGGGCACAAAACGCCACAAGCCGGTTTATCGTACGGTAACCGTACCAGACCGATCTGGCAAGGGTGTATTATTATTGGTTTACGGGCTGCACCGGTCAAAAGAAGAGGAACGAACCATAGTACACAACCAGGTTGAAGAAGATTCTGGAATGGACGCGGGCTTAGACCCGGATGACCCGATTACTATTATTTTAACCAACGAGTATAAAAGAAAATTCAGACAACAGAGCATTAAGCTGGCTACATTAATTAACAATGAATTTACTGAAACCGACGGGCGGACAAGTGAGGGTTTACGGGAACAGGGTATTTACGTACTATGCCACACAGCAATGCCTTCTGTTTTGGTTGAAACCGGTTATATAAATAATCCAACGGATGAAGCTTACCTGAACTCGGAAGACGGGCAAAACGAAATTGTAAGTTCAATAGTGCGCGCGCTATTAAATTACAAAAACGAGGTTGAACACGTATCGCAGTAACAAACAAGTAATAAAATGACATTCTTCACGTTTACTGCCAAAACTTAATCGATCTTTCAAACGTATATTGCATATAACATCACCTGTGCCGCCGGCATTGCCTGCAAAAAAACATTTAAACATAATCACACTACTGAATGAAAATTTCAAACGAAACAAAAATAGGCGCCCTTACAGTAATTGCAATCACCATACTTGTTTTAGGATACAGCTTTTTAAAAGGTAACGATGTATTTTCGGGATCAAATAAGTTTTACGCCGTTTATAATAGCGTTGAAGGATTGGGGGTATCAAAACCCGTGCTGGTAAATGGTTTCCAGATTGGCCGTATATCTAAAATGGAGCTTCAGCCGGATGGCCGGACTATAGTTGAATTTAAGATTGAAGAGAAGTACGATGTACCTAATAACACCCTGGCCAAACTGGAAAGTACCGATCTTTTAGGCAGCAAAGCCATTGTTTTTGAACTGGGCAACAGTAAAATACTTGCCGAAAACAAAGATACTTTGAAGGCCGATATCCAGGGAAGCCTGGCCGAAAGCCTGCAACCTATACAAAAGAAAGCAGAAATGCTGATTAGCAAACTCGATTCGTCATTAGCTGCCATTAACAAGATCCTGAACCCAAACTTTCAGAAGAATGTTGACCGTAGTTTTATGAGCATCGCCAATTCGTTGCAAACACTGGAGGGCGTTACCAAAAAGATAGACAATCTTGTGGGCACCCAAACCAAGCATATCGACGTGATACTATCAAATGCTGAAGTGGTATCAGCTAACTTAAAAACCAGTACAGGTCACATTAACGGAATGTCTGTTAATTTTGAAAAAATAAGTAACGATATAGCACAGTCAAACATTAAAAACACGTTGGATAATGCCAACAAAGCCATGGCCGATTTACAGGCTACCATTGCCAATATCAACTCCACCAAAGGAACTTTAGGCCTGTTAATGAATGATGATAAAGTATACAAAAACATGGATGCAGCCACCAACAGCCTCAACAACCTGTTGCTCGATTTAAAAGCGCATCCTAAACGCTATGTAAGCTTCTCAGTTTTTGGCGGTAAAAAAGACTGAAAATAGAGTCAAGAATTAAGAGTCAAGAATCAAGACAAGTGCAAAAAAGCCGGTGATCAGTTATAGTCACCGGCTTTTTGCATTTCTCAATACTTTGATCCTAAATTTTGAATTATCAAACATCTGAAATCTGCACATTTAAAATCTGCACATCTTCAAGCGTTATTCAATATAAAACGTTCTGCCCTCAACAGCCAGTTCGGTTGCCGGGAATACACTTTTAGCTTCATCCAGCAATTCAGTCAGGGTTTTATAACGGGCGGAGAAGTGACCAATCAGTAATCTTTTCGCGTTTGTTTTTAGCGCTACATCGCCGGCCTGCAGTGCCGTTGTATGAAAGGTATCGTTAGCCCTATCCAGCATTTCATTTAAAAATGTGGCTTCGTGATAAAGCAGCGTAGCATTGGCTATTTGTTCAAAATACTGCTCACCGTAAAGCGTATCAGAGCAGTAGGCATATGATTTGGGCTGATCCGAATCGATAGTCAAATCATCATTTTTGTAAACCTGCCCGTTTGGTGCGGTATAATCGGCTCCTTTTTTTAACGCGGTAAAGTAAGGCACCGGGATTTGCAGTTGTTCTATCACTTCCTTGCGTAATTTACGCAGGCGCTTTTTTTCGCGGAAGATAAACCCGGTAGTATCAATCCTGTGGTTAAGGGGGATTGTTTCAACAATAATATCGTTGTTGTTTACAATTACTTCGGGGTGCTGGGTGTGCGTCTGCTTAAACTCTAATGGGAAGTGCAGGGTAGTTTCTGAATACTTTAACTGCAGATCAATGATCTCCATTAAATGTGGCGGCCCAAAAAGATACAACGTTTTTTTACGCCCGTTAAGGTGCATTGACGATAGCAGGCCTACCAGGCCAAGGTAATGGTCGCCATGTAGATGGCTGATAAAGATATAATCTATCCGGCTGGCTTTAATGTCAAAACGCAGCATTTGCTGCTGGGTGCCTTCGCCGCAGTCAATTAAGTACAAGTGCTCGTTGATATTGAGCACTTGTGCTGTAGGATTTCTGTTAAAAATGGGTGTTGCGGAACTGCTTCCAAGTATTGTTACCTCAAATTTCATAATGGGATAACAATGTAAGGATTATCTTGATTCTTTTTTCAATTCTTTCTCAATCTCTTCCATAAAAATAAGATCGACACCTTCTTCGGCGGTAGGTACAACTGTAAGTACGTTATCCAGTTGCGAGATTGTGATTAAACGCGCCACGGCATCGTTTAATCCGCACAATATAAATACGCCAGATGCGTTTTTGCACAAACGGTGACCAACCAACAAGCTGCTTAAGCCGGATGAATCGGCAAATTTCACTTGTGAAAGGTCAAGAATGATGTTTCTTTGTCCTTCCGTATTGATCAATATCAGTTCAGATTTTAATTGAGGCGTTACTAACGAATTCAATTTTGATTCGTTAAGCTTCACTAAAATGTATTTCTCGTGTTTATCGACAGCAAATTTCATTCTTATAAAAATTAATAAGCTAAGATATGATTAATTTATGTGTAATTAAAAATTACATAATGCTAAGCGCATTCTTTATAGCGGTTTCAACCCTGTTCAACACACTTTCTGTATCCGATTTTACAAACGTTTCACCTATGATCTTTTCATAAAGTTCGATATACCGTTCAGATATCGACGCAACAATTTCTTCTGTCATTACAGGAACAACTTGTCCTTCTTTACCCTGGAAACCGTTTTCAATCAGCCATTTGCGTACAAACTCTTTTGAAAGTTGTTTTTGCGGCTCACCTTTTTGCTGGCGATCCTCATACCCTTCCTTATAAAAATACCTTGACGAATCGGGGGTATGAATTTCATCTATTAAATAAATAACGCCATCTACCTTACCAAATTCATATTTGGTATCAACCAATATTAAGCCTTGCTTAGCGGCAATTTCGGTACCCCGTGCAAACAGAGCTTTAGTATATGCCTCCAATTGGGCATAATCTTCGGCAGATACAATACCCTTCGCCAGGATATTCGCTTTTGAAATATCTTCATCATGCCCTACCGATGCTTTGGTAGTAGGCGTAATTATTGGCTCGGGCAGGATATCGTTTTCTTTCAAGCCTTCGGGCAGCGCTTCGCCGCAAACCAGCCTTCGGCCGGCCGCGTATTCACGTGCAGCATGGCCTGCCAGATATCCCCGTATCACCATCTCCACCTTAAAGGGCTCACAAATGCGACCAATGGTAACACTTGGATCGGGCACGGATATTACCCAGTTGGGTACAATATCGCTGGTAGCCTTTAAAAAACGTGCGGCTATCTGGTTAAGCACCTGCCCCTTGTAAGGGATAGCCTCGGGTAGTACCACATCAAAGGCCGAGATCCTGTCGGACACTACCATGGCTAAGTACTTATTTTCTATCGTATATACATCGCGTACTTTCCCTTTATAAAAGCCTGTCTGGCCCGGAAAGTTAAAATGTGTTTCTTTTATTGCGTTCATAATTTTAGTATCAAGTAGTAAGTATCAAGTAGCAAGACCAGTAGCAAGTAGTTAGTATCAAGTAGCAAGTATTAACTCTTGCAATTAAAAATCTTGATACTTGATACTAACTACTTGATACTGAAATCAACTACTTGATACTACCTTCTTACTGTATATCCCCATAAGCTGCCAAAATCTTGCGTACCAGTTTATGGCGAACAACGTCTTCGCCGCTTAGGTATACTATTTCTATTCCTTTTATATCTGTTAATATCCGCAGGGCGGTGTGCAGGCCCGATTGCTGCTTTTTGGGCAAATCTATCTGGGTTACATCGCCGGTAACAATAAATTTTGCCGATGGCCCCATACGCGTCAGGAACATTTTTAATTGCATATCGGTGGCGTTTTGGGCCTCGTCCAATATTACAAAGCAATTATCCAGGGTACGGCCACGCATAAATGCCAGTGGTGCAATCTCGATGGTACGGTTCTCCAGGTAAAATTTCAATTTCTCTGCCGGGATCATATCATCAAGCGCATCGTACAATGGCCTCAGATACGGGTCAATCTTTTCTTTTAAATCGCCGGGCAAAAAGCCAAGGTTCTCCCCTGCTTCAACCGCCGGGCGGGTTAAAATAATGCGTTTAATTTCTTTGTTCTTTAACGCACGTACTGCCAATGCAACCGCGGTATAAGTTTTACCGGTACCAGCAGGGCCAATAGCAAATAAAATATCGCTTTGGTTTATGCTATCAACCATTTTACGCTGGTTGGCGGTTCGGGCTTTCACCATTACACCATTCGGACCAAAAACGATAACTTCGCCACTGGCAAACTTATCAGTTACGGGCTCAGACGATGAATTTGAAGATACTTTTGATCCTAAAATACGTTCAAGATCGGTAATGTTCAGGTTCTCGAATTTTTCAACATGAGCAAGCAGATGCGAGAATTTTTCCTGGAAAACATTCAGTTCGTGATCATCACCCAAAACTTTTACTTCGCTGCCTCGTGCAACAATTTTAAGCTTGGGATATTGTTTCTTAATGATCTCAAAATGATCATTATTTGGCCCCCACAATACGGCTGGATTTACGTTTTCAATTGATAGCTTAAGTTCGTTCAATACTAATTGATTTTTTAGTTACGGATTTTTATGAATTAAAAATTGAATATTTGTAGCTTCAAATGCTATTACAAGATTAGCAATAAATATTTATAAAATTAATGGCAATAATAACATTAACTACTGATTTGGGCGATAAGGACATTTACCAGGCTGCTTTAAAAGGCAGCATCTATAAATCGTTGCCAACAGTTAATATTGTTGATATTACCAACAGTGTGGCGGCCTTTAACGTGCAACAGGCCGCTTTTATATTAAAAAACAGTTTTTATTACTTCCCCGAAGATACCGTACACCTTATAGGTATTGATACCGTTTACAGCGACCATACCAAGTACCTGGCGGTAAGGTACAAAAAACATTATTTTGTGGGTGCCGATAATGGAATTTTTTCACTGATGTTTGATACCGACCCTGAGGAAATTGTGGAGATAAACATTATGCAGGATTTAAAGTTCCTGCATTTTCCGCTTGCAGATATTTTTGTTAAGGCCGCCTGTCACCTGGCCAAAGGGGGCAAACTGAGCGAAATTGGCCTGCCTGTGCATGAAATCGAAAACAAAATGAACCTGCAGCCTGTTATTGAAAAAAACCTGATCAAGGGGGTAGTCATCTATATCGATTCGTTTCAAAATGTGATAACCAATATTACCAAGGAGTTTTTTAACGGCGTGCAGCAGGGCCGTAAGTTTGTACTTAATTTTAAACGTAACGAAACCATCAATCACCTGAGCTGGCATTATAACGAGGTACCCGTTGGCGAAAAACTTTGCCTGTTTGGCATAAGCGACCATTTGGAAATTGCCATCAATAAAGGCAATGCCAGCGGCCTGCTGGGCTTAAACCTTAATGATAAGGTTATCATCGAATTTCAGTAAATTTAGGATATGAAAAAACTGCTACTGTTTGGCTTGTTGTATTTTTTTGGTATAGGCGGCGTGCTTGCGCAATCGCAGGCTAACTCCGATTCTGTTGCTTATCAGCTTCAGCGCAAAAAGATAAATACCATGCTGGCCGCCCGCAAAGCCAAATTTGGCCAATACAGCCAAAGCTTAAGCCAGCATACCGGCATTTTCGGTTTGCAAACCAAAGATGACATCCGCAGATCAAACAGCATACTGATGGACATTGCCCGTACAGATGATGCGATATTTAAAGAATTAAAAATACTATTTGAATATAGCGCCTTCCAACAAAGGCTAATTCAAAGCCACAGCAAAGAGGCCGAGACCATAAACCACAATTTTTTGCTTACAATAAGCAAATTAAGGCAGCAGAACGCCCAGTTAAAAACTGAGGTTGCCGAAAACAAGGTGCAGACAAATAGTTCAACTCCCATCTATATTACGGTTATTGTGCTCATGCTTGCGTCAATTTTGTATTTGCTTTACCAAAAAAACAAAGGGAAGGCGTAATTTCGCGCCCGTAACTACTTAAAACTATAAATGGCACGAGGAAGACTGAACAGTGGCGCTAAAGCAGAAGCCGAACTACCCAAAGCAAAAATTAACAGGCAGAGCATCCAGAATATCCGTAAACTGCTCACTTACATTAAACCATACCGGGGAAAATTTGCGGCAGGAATGTTATTTCTATTCATATCAAGCCTGGTTGGTTTGGCATTCCCCGCTATCTTGGGTGCTTTAATAGATGCAGCGCAGGGTAAATACAAATATTCGTTTTTACCACATAGCTTAAATTACATAGCTATTTTTGGGTTTGTATTGCTATTTGGACAGGCCTTTATATCATTTTTCAGAGTGGTTTGGTTTGTTCAGGTGGCCGAAAAATCATTAGCCGATATTAGGAAGGATACGTATTTTAAACTTATAACGCTACCCATGAACTTTTTTGCCAACCGTCGGGTTGGTGAATTGAACAGCCGCATATCTGCTGATCTCTCTCAAATTCAGGACACATTAACTACTACAGTTGCAGAAATTGTGAGGCAGGTTGTGATCATGGTTGGTGGTGTTACATTTCTGGCCATTGTATCCCTAAAGCTAACTCTTGCAGTGTTGGCGGTTTTGCCTTTTTTGGTAGCTTTTGCCGTTTTTTTTGGCAAGTTTATTCGCAAACTTTCACGCCAGGCACAGGATAAATTAGCAGAGTCAAATACAATTGTTGAAGAAACCCTGCAAGGCATTGCCAATGTAAAGGCATTTGTAAACGAGGCTTACGAGGCTACCCGGTACGATAAAATATTACGCAACGTAGTTGATATCGCCGTTAAAGGGGCCAAATTTCGCGGGATTTTTGCTTCGTTCATCGTGTTCTGCTTATTTGGGACATTTGTGGGCGTAATATGGTATGGATCAGTTTTGGTAAGTCACAAAGAAATTTATGTAGGCGATTTGACCACCTTTATCATGTACTCCATATTTGTAGGCGCCGCTATGGGCAGTTTCCCAGACTTGTACGCCAACCTGCAAAAAGCAGTTGGGGCAAGCGAGCGTGTGTTGGAGATACTGGCCGAAAAGGGCGAAGACATCTCGATGGTAGAAAGCAATAACAAAATAGACCAGCCTATTAAAGGCGACTTGTCATTCGAGAATGTGGTATTTGCCTACCCATCCCGGTCGGAGTTAACTATCCTGAAAGGCATTTCTTTTAATGCCGCAGCAGGCCAAAAAGTAGCCATTGTTGGACCAAGCGGTTCGGGTAAATCTACCATGGCGTCGCTTATATTACAATTTTATCACCCGCAAAACGGTACTATTTTATTTGATGGCCGCGCGGCTGATGAATACTCAATAACCGATATCCGCAACCAGGTGGCCATAGTGCCACAGGATGTATTGCTTTTTGGCGGATCGATATTAGAGAACATTGCTTACGGCCGTTTGAACGCATCAAAAGAAGATATTATACAAGCTGCCAAACGGGCAAACGCACACCAGTTTATACTATCGTTCCCCGAGGGTTATGAAACCATTGTTGGCGAGCGTGGGGTAAAGCTATCGGGCGGGCAGCGCCAGCGCATTGCTATAGCAAGGGCATTGCTTAAAAATCCATCCATATTGATATTGGATGAGGCCACGTCATCCTTAGATTCTGAATCGGAACGCCTGGTACAGGAAGCTTTGGAAGAGTTGATGAAAGACCGCACATCTATCATTATCGCCCACCGTTTATCAACCATCCGCGAGGCTGATAAGATCATCGTTCTGGAAAAAGGCGAGATCATCGAAAGTGGCAGTCACCAGGAACTCATCGGCAACGAGCAAGGGCTTTACCGTTATTTAAGTCAGCTGCAGTTTGAAACACAAACCAGTTAGATGAGACGTTGAACGTTTTACGTTATACGTTTGGAAAAACACTGCATAAACTATTATATTCACAACTTAAGATGTGTGGCGAAACGGCCATTACTCAGCAAATAAACGTATAACGTAATACGTACAACGTTCAACGTAACAAATGAAATTAACCATACACGGGGCGGCCCGACAGGTAACCGGCAGCATGCATTTGCTGCAGGTAGGCCAATACAAAATATTAGTGGATTGCGGGTTAGATTATGAGAAGGACCGCAGCATACAATCAAATGAAAACTTTCCTTTCCGGCCGGAAGAGATTGACGTGGTAATACTTACACATGCCCATATCGATCACTCTGGTAATTTACCTACACTGGTAAGGCTTGGCTTTAACGGCCAGATCTTATGCACTCCCCCTACTGCCGATTTGACGGAGCTATTATTGCTTGATTCTGTAAGCATTTTCATGAATAAGGCAGGCAAGGGTAACCGCAAACGCGGTAAAGGCAAATTCAATTCGGGCGGCGGCCCACAGCCGCTTTATTTGCAAAAACACGTGATGGATACGGTGGAACGTTTTGTTACCATTGGCTTTAACCGTCCATTCAAAATTAACGGCGATATCGAGCTAACTTTTATCCCGGTTGGACACTTATTAGGTGCGGCATCAGCTGTTTTAAAAGTAACCGAAAACGGCGAAGAAAAATCAATCGCCTTTACCGGCGATATCGGCCGAAAAAATTACCCGGTATTAAATGATCCGCAGGAATTGCCTCCTGTTGATTTCCTGGTATCAGAATCAACTTACGGCGGCCGTTATCACACCAAAGGAAAATCGGTAGAAGAAACCCTTGTTGAAGTTATTGAAAAGGCATGCATTAAAGAACAAGGCCGTTTGATTATCCCGGCTTTTAGTATTGGGCGCACCCAATCGTTGGTATATTCATTAAATAAGATTTTCACTGAAGGATTATTGCCAGCTGTAAAGGTTTTTGTTGATAGCCCGATGGCTACCATGGCAACCGGCATCTTCCGCAAATACCATAGCCTGGTAAACCAGGAGGCCCGGGATTTTTATAAAGATAAGGGCGATGAGTTTGAATTTGATAACCTTACCTATGTAGAAACCCTGAAGGATAGTCGCCAAATCTCTAATTACTGGGAGCCTTGCATCATCATCTCGTCGGCAGGAATGCTGGAGGGCGGCCGCATCCAGGACCACTTGTTTTACAATATTCAAAATTACTACTGCACTATCCTGTTTATTGGCTATTGCGCCAAGGGTACCCTGGGGCACCGTTTGCTGCGGGGCGATCCTATTGTTCACATCAAAGACCGTGAATTAGCCGTTTACGCCACTATTAAACAAACCGATGTACTAAGTGCCCACGGCGACCACCAGGACCTTTTAGATAATGTGAAACAGCAGGATAAAACCAAGCTAAAGAACGTATTCCTGGTACATGGCGAGGGAGAAAGCATGAAGCTGCTGGCTGCTTCCCTTGAAGATGAAGGGTATAACGTTACCATACCGGAAAAGGATCTAACGTATGATATTTGACACGAATTTCATTTAACACCAATTTCACGGATTGGAGCGAATTATCACGAATTTTGAGAATTGATAAGTTGAATTGATTGATTAAGCAATAGACTTCCTACAGAGTTTTGAAAAATACTCAAGGCTATTATTTTGAATTTAACAGCTAAACGCACAATTAGATAACCCTTACCAATGATTTTTATCCCTGGCCTCATATTGCTATTGATAGTCACGCTCATTATTTATAGCACAAATAAGGGGAAGTTCCTTGAATACACCCGATGGAGAAAAACAGGAAAGTTTGCTCTTTATTTTTTGTATGTTGTTTTAGGTACAATAGTATTGACTTGTATCACATACCTGTTAAAGAGACCCTAAGTTAATCCCGGCCATAATATTATACCGAAGAATAAAACACTTGCTAACCTTGCAAATTGAACTAATTAGTGTGTAAATACTGCTTTCTTTAATTTAAAGATAAATAGACCAAAAGCAAATGGCACAAACTCATAATAAGAATTCGTGCCATTTGCTTTATTTAAAAATTCGAATTGAATCAAATTCGTGAAATTCGATTCAATCCGTGAAATTAGTATTTATGCTTTCTTAAAATGATCTATGATCAGGTTCGCAAGCTCCACACCTATTCTTTCCTGGGCCTCGTTGGTGGCTGCGCCAATGTGAGGGGTTAAAGAAATTTTGGGGTGTTTCAGGATCTCTTCGCGAGGGGTAGGCTCGTTATCAAATACATCTAAGGCTGCAAATGAAACCTGGCCACTGTTTAACGCGTCAACTAAAGCCAATTCGTCAATTAAACCACCGCGTGAAATATTTACAAAGCCAACACCTTTTTTGGTTAATGCCAATTCCTCGGCGCCAAACAGAGCCTCGTCAATAAATGGCGTGTGCAAAGTAATGAAATCGGCCGTTTTAGTTACCTCTTCTAAAGATGAAGTTTTTACACTTACCTTAACAGTTGTACCACCACCTAAAACAATATCCAACTCTGGGTTAAACGGAAACAAATCGTAAGCCAAAACTTCCATACCAACGCCGATAGCTATTTTAGCTACCTCGCGGCCGATACGGCCAAAGCCAACAATACCTAAAGTTTTACCGCGCAGTTCGATACCTTTTGCGTAAGCCTTTTTCAGGTCGTTAAATTTAGTACCACCTTCAACCGGCATTTTGCGGTTGCTATCTGGCAAAAACCTAACCGCGCCAAATAAACTGGCAAAAACAAGTTCGGCAACGGATAGTGAAGAAGATGCAGGTGTATTATAAACGCTCAGGCCTTTTTCTCTTGCGTATTCTACATCAATGTTATCCATACCAACGCCACCACGACCAATCACTTTAAGATTTGGGCAGGCATCAATAAGCGCTTTACGCACTTTAGTTGCACTGCGTACAGTAATGGCATCGTACTCTTGTAACCTTACAGGCAATTCATCCTGCGGAATGTTATTGGTATCAACAATAAAACCGGCTTCTTCTAAAAGCTGTTTTCCAATTGGGTCGATACCGTCATTAGCTAATATTTTGATCATCTTATTTTGTCATTAGTCATTGGTCATTAGTCATTGGTCTATCCGCCATCCAAAATGACTAATGACCAATGACTGATGACTAAATTATTTATTTCCTTCAGCAAACTCCTGCATTGCGTCAATCAGGGCGTAAACGCTGGTTATTGGCAATGCATTGTAAATTGACGCGCGGAAACCACCAACGCTTCTGTGGCCTTTGATGCCTACTATACCTCTTTCGTCGCATAGTTTCAGGAATGGTTTTTCCAGTTCAGGATTTTCCATTACAAAGGTTACGTTCATGTGCGAGCGATCTTCTGTAGCGCAAACAGGTTTAAATAACGGGTTACGTTCAATCTCGTCATATAATACCCTGGCTTTGGTTATGTTTTCCTGCTCAATAACTTCAACACCGCCTTTGGCTTTTAACCATTGCAGCGTAAGCATCGATACGTAAATAGCAAAACACGGAGGCGTATTGTACATCGATCCGCCTTCAATTTGTACCTGGTAATTAAGCATCGCCGGAATTTTACGGTCAACTTTACCTAAAATATCGTCTTTAACAATAACTAAGGTAACACCTGCAGGGCCCATGTTTTTTTGAGCGCCGGCATAAATTAAACCAAAGTCGGCAACGTTAATTTTGCGGCTGAAAATATCTGACGACATATCGCAAACAACCGGCACCGGTGATTTTGGAAACTCCTGTAACTGTGTACCATAAATGGTATTGTTTGAAGTGATGTGGAAGTAAGCCGCATCAGCAGGAATGGTATAATCTTTAGGGATGTAAGTAAAATTATCGGCTTTTGAAGAGGCAATAATCTCTACTTCGCCAAAAAACCTAGCTTCTTTTAAGGCTTTGTTAGCCCAAACACCTGTTTCCAGGTAAGCGGCTTTGCCTGTTGATGGCAATAAATTGTAAGGGGCCATGGCAAACTGCGTGCTGGCGCCGCCTTGTAAAAACAACACCGAATAACCCTCTGGCACAGCAAATAATTCTTTTACCAATGCAACAGCTTCATTCAAAACTGCTTCAAATTCTTTCGACCGGTGAGAGATCTCCAGCAATGATAATCCTGTACCATTAAAATCAATAACCGCCTCGGAAGCTTGTTTTAAAACCTCCTGAGGTAAAATGCCTGGTCCGGCACCAAAATTATGTTTCATATAATTAACGAATTGTAGGTTCTGAATACTTGATTAGGAACTTTGTATTTAGTTGGGCCGAAGTTAATCAATTTGACAAAATTCATAGGATTAATTTACGTTTTTTGAAAAAATATACAATTAATCAACAAAAGCCTTTTTGATTGCAAATATCAAATTTATCCTATAAGGTTGGTAGTAATTATTACAATTGTAATAACTTTTAAGGGTGTTTGAGGTTATATATCGCATCGGCCGGTATGGCCGACGAGAACACAGAACTGCCCGCAACAAACACATTTGCACCAGCTTGCAACAATTCTTTAACATTGTTTTGATCTACGCCGCCATCAACTTCAATAAATAAGCCCGGATTTTTCTTTTCACTCAGCGCCTTTAAATCTTTAAGTTTTTTGTAGGTATTGGCAATAAACTTTTGGCCGCCAAAACCAGGATTAACAGACATGATAAGCACCATATCAAGGTCGGCAATAATATCCTCCAATAAAGCAACAGGCGTATGCGGGTTAAGGGCTACTCCTGCCCTGCAGCCAAGCTCTTTAATAGCTTGTACAGTGCGGTGCAAATGCGGGCAGGCTTCGTAATGAACAGTGATACCATTGGCACCGGCATCTTTAAACGCCTTGAGGTACCTATCAGGATCAACAATCATCAGGTGAACATCCAGCGGTTTGGTGGCATGCCTTTTTGTGGCAGCAACAACCGGGAAGCCAAAAGAGATATTTGGCACAAACATACCATCCATAATATCAACATGCACCCAATCAGCTTCGCTGTTATTGATCATTTCAATATCGCGTTGCAGGTTGGCAAAGTCGGCTGCTAAAATAGATGGCGCTATCAGATGGTTCATGTGCAAATATATAAATCCCCAACATTGCAACCGGCAATTATTTGTAAAGTTTTATCTTAAAAAAAACGGAGTAAACATCTGCACATCTAAAATCTGCATATCTGCACATATCCAGCTTAATCGCAGTTCAGCAACAAATCATAGTACTTTTTCATCAGTACCGTATCGTAGTTTACAAGCGATTGATAGGCCTCTGATACCAGTTCATTCAAAATTGATGAACCAAGTTGCCCTCCTCCATTGGGAATGGAGTCATAATACAATATTAATTCTTTAACCCGGATGATCTCATAGAGCAACAACTGAACCAAATCGGTTTGCGTAGCCGGTTGCATTCCCTGCGGATTACTGTTAAGAAAATCTAAAGGATCGTTTGTAGCAGGGGTCATCGTTTTTACAAGCAGGATCGGATTTTATGGCTTATTCAACTATCTATTAACTAATACAAAGTTTAAACATCCAACTTTTGTTTTAATTTTTCTCAAAAAAAGTATAAAAAAACCAAATAAAATAGCAAAACCCTCATAAAGAGGGTTTTGCATATGTGATATTTACAGTTATTTTTCTGATTTTGGGGCTTCCGGCCTCGGTAATAACGCTTTGCGCGATAACTTAAGTTTACCTTGTTTATCTACATCAAGCAGTTTAACCCTTACCTCGTCGCCAACCTCAAATATACCGTCCATTTTTTCGATCCTGCGGTGGTCAATTTCAGAGATGTGTAACAGGCCATCTTTACCTGGCATAATCTCAACAAATGCACCAAACGGCATAATTGATTTCACTTTACCTTCGTATATCTCGCCAACTTCTGGTTTAGAAGCAATGTTGCGGATGCGCGATAGAGCCTGGTCGATAGACGCTTTGTTGTCGGCAAAAATCTGAACGATACCCTGGTTGTCTTTTTCTTCGATAGAAATAGTTGCACCGGTTTCGCGTTGCATTTCCTGGATGATTTTACCACCGGGCCCGATAACTGCACCAATAAATTCTTTATCAATTTTAATGGTAACAATACGCGGTGCGTGTGGTTTCAGATCAACACGAGGGGCTGTAATGGTTTTAGCCATCTCGCCAAGGATATGTAAACGACCATCTTTAGCCTGGTTTAAAGCGTTGGTTAACACTTCGTACGATAGGCCATTAATTTTCAAGTCCATTTGTACAGCAACAATACCATTAACAGTACCGGTTACTTTAAAGTCCATATCACCTAAATGATCTTCGTCGCCCAGGATGTCAGATAAAATAGCATATTTAGTACCCATTTCGTTGGTGATCAATCCCATCGCGATACCAGATACCGGCGATTTGATTTTGATACCAGCATCCATCAAAGCCAATGTACCGGCACAAACCGTAGCCATTGACGATGAACCGTTAGATTCTAAAATATCAGAAACGATACGGATGGTGTATGGATTCTCGTCCTCAGATGGCAATACTTGTTTTAATGAACGCATAGCCAGGTTACCGTGACCAATTTCGCGGCGACCAGCACCCCTGTTCGGACGAACTTCGCCGGTTGAAAAACCAGGGAAATTGTAGTGCAACAAGAATTTTTGGTAACCGTTGATGAACGCACCATCAATCATTTGCTCATCATCCTTAGCACCTAAAGTAACGGTGGTTAATGCCTGGGTTTCGCCACGGGTAAATACCGCAGAACCATGAGCAGATGGTAAATAACCAACTTCGCTCCATATTGGGCGAATCTGGGTAGTTGTACGGCCATCTAAACGTTTRCCTTCATCTAATACAAGGTTACGGATAGCATCATACTCTACATCATGATAATATTTTTTTGCAAGCCCTTTAGTGATATCATCAATTTCGCCTAAAGTAGCGATATAAGCATCACGAACTTCTTTGAATTTTGCCGAGCGCTCGTCTTTTGCAGATGCAGAAGACGCGATAGCGTAAACCTGCTCATAAGTAGCAGCGTAGATGGCTTTTTTCAAATCCTCGTTGCTGTGCTCATGGTTGTAAACACGTTTTTCGGTTTTACCAACTTCAATAGTCAACTCTTTTTGAGCTAAACATTGAATTTTAATAGCCGTATGCGCAAATTTAATAGCTTCAACCAATTCGGCTTCCTGGATCTCTTTCGATTCTCCTTCAACCATGTTGATGTCATGCTCACTACCTGCAACAATAAATTCTAAAGTAGCACGCTCAAGCTGGCTTAAAGTTGGGTTAATTACCAACTGACCATCAATTTTAGCAACACGAACTTCAGAAATAGGGCCATTAAAAGGAATGTTTGATACAGATAATGCTGCTGATGCTGCCAAACCGGCAAGGCAATCGGGCATAATATCTTTATCGGCCGAAATTAAAGAGATCATCACCTGTGTATCAGCGTGATAATCTGAAGGAAATAACGGGCGTAATGCGCGGTCAACCAAACGCGAGATTAAAACCTCATAGTCTGACAAACGTGCCTCGCGGCGTAAAAAGCCACCCGGGATACGGCCGGTAGCAGCGTATTTTTCCTGGTAATCAACAGAAAGGGGTAAAAAGTCAACTCCCTCTTTCGCCTCTGGTGACGATACTACGGTAGCCAATAACATGGTATCACCCATTTTAATAACTACAGAGCCATCTGCCTGTTTGGCCAGTTTACCTGTTTCGATCTCAATGGTGCGGCCGTCACCTAAATCAATAACTTTTTTAATTACGTTTAAACTCATCTTCTTTTTGTTGTGGTGCACTTTTCATCTTTCGGAGCGCACCGGTTTTTATGTGTGTGTGTATAATTTTTTCAAAAGTAAAAAAGCCATCCACAAAATCGGGATGGCTTTTCAATAAAAAGTATGAGAATTATTTAATGATATCCCTTAGCTGTAAAGCTTTGATGATAGCACGATATCTTTCAATGTCTTTTTTGTACAGGTACGCTAACAAACCGCGGCGTTTACCTACTAATTTTTGCAGTGATAACTGGGTAGAAAAATCGTGTTTGTTTTTCTTAAGGTGACCAGTTAAGTGCGCGATGCGGTGTGTGAATAATGCTACCTGACCTTCGGTTGAACCAGTGTCTGTAGCACTCTTACCGTGTTTTGCAAAGATCTCTGCCTTTGACTCTTTACCTAAATACATTACTTGAATAATATTAAAGCGTTAAATACTTTTGTTAATTGTGGGTGCAAAGATAGTGATTAAATTCAAAAGTAAAAATTCAAAATTCAAAAGATTTGGTGAGTGGTTGATTGGGTAGCTGATACGCTTGCTGACCCCGGGGTTATAAAAATCATTTTCGCGCGGTTATTTAGTTTTAGCTTCATCATTTGTTAAAATAATTGCTTTGGCCCGCTCCAACAGCTCATCGCGGCCTTCTTTAATGCCTTTAATGGTTGGCTTTATCGGAACATCAATTTTTACCCCTTTGCGCTGCGTGTCGGTGCCATCAGGGTAGTAAATACCCAGGCCCGAAATCATTGTTGAAATACCCCCGGGTAAAATAATGGCCGAAACATTACCATCGGCACCGGCGGTGGTACTACCAATAACCGTCACATTGGGCGAGCTTTGGAAAGCCATAGTAGTATATTCGGCCTGGCTTTGCGATACGGCGTTTACAATAACCACTACTTTGCCCTTATAATCATTATCCGGCTTAATACCCAGCGGATCTGTAATTACCATTAAGCCAGGGTTATTAACCTGTGCCTTGGTGAACTTTACAAACCGGGCGTTCCCGGTTTTAATATAGGGAACAAAAGTGAAAGGCATAAATTCAGATGGGTAGCAGCGCATATCTATTATTATACCTTTGGTATCTTTAAGTAGTTTCTTAATGTCAGATAGATCTTTGTTATGGTACCTGCCGGGATATACGTACCCAATTTCCTTATCAATTACGTAGTAACCCGGCGATTTGGTGTCATATAATGAGCTGTAATTTATCTTATCGGCAGGCAAAGCAGTTACTGTTGTATTTATAGGCTGTCCATCTCTTAATAATTCCAGGTTTAAGGCAACGGTGTTACCGCGCAACAGGTACGTGCCCGGTATATCGCGCAGCTGGGTATCATAGTTGGATGCAGGCGTATATGGCAGGTATTTTTCAATCAGTTGGCTTACCGGCTGGCCGTTAATAGTTTCTATAACATCACCTACCTTTACCAGTTGCTTTACATTAAGGGTATCATTTAAATAGCCGGTCACTACCAGTTTGTCTTCAATAAATTTAGCATCAAACGGCACGCGATATTTGCCTTTAAATGCGTTTAGCGCTTTATTATAGCTCCAGATGTTGGCGTGCGTATCATGAATACGAGCTATCAATGCCAACGTATTCAGGGCATATTCGCTTGCATTGGCAGCCGTGGCAAATTTGGGGATACAATCTGTGAGTACGTTGTTCCAATCTTCGCCTATCAAATATTTATAGGGATAAAAATAATTGATCATGCTCCAATACCTGTACAAGGTAAGCAAGCGGTAGCCTGCATCGGGGTAAGTAAATTGGGAGTACGCGGCTTCATGGGTAAAAACCGGGTTGCCAATAAACCTGGCCATATCTATATAATAATTATCGCCCGTGTTACGGTTATCAAGAATATACTGAAGTTTTTGGGTAAGCGATGCCGATAGCACCTGGTTATTAAACAACAATCCGTAATCGGGTTTTAGCTTAATTTCATCCGGACTGGCTTTAATTTTACAGTTGCCACATACCGGCGGAACTTCAAAGCCATCTACCCATTTTTCGATAGCGTGGCTCAGAGCTGCGTTGTCTGTTGCTTTTAAAACCTGCGGCATCACCCTGAATAATTCGGCGTCCCAGTTGTGGTTGCCTTTGGCTACATCCGGGTGGTGGTATTTTAAAAAGCCCCAAACCTGGCCTAAAGCAGTAAGGTTAGTTATTTGCTGTTTGCTTAACGGAATGGTATCAATTTTTGAACCTGTGTTGTAAGCAGTATCCATCCCGGCTTTGGTTAATACTTTGGTAGCCTTTTCAATGGGTTTACCGTTTATAAACAACCGTAAATTATCAACCCAGGCCTTACCATCGCCAACCAGCAAAGCGCCGCCATGAATATTTATGGCAGCGGCATCATCATAAGGTAAATCAATCACATACTCCTTCCAATCGGTAGTACCTGTAACGCCCCTGTTTTGCATATTATCAAAGGCCGGGGTACCATCAATCCGCAGCCATAAACCGGCATAGCCGTTTTTAACGTTTTCTGTTTTGATATAACCCCTAAGCTGTATTTTATTGCCGGTAAATGATTTCAATATTGGGTAATCAATCACTCCGAAACTACTTTCGTTACTTACCTTTTCAATTGATAATGAGTATTTGCCATCCTGTTTCACCAGGCTATCAACCTTTACGGGATAAGCTTTTTGTTGTTCGGCCTGAAAATAGGTAGACCAGCCTGCGGCTTTGGTTTTGTCGGCAGATAATTGTTCCATATTGCCGTTATATTGCACCTGGGCCGATAAAATTTGACAGCCTAAAAATGATATACTTAATAATAGCAGGGTAAATGGTTTCATAGATGGATATAGGTGATTATAAGTTTAGTATAATGGGTAAACGTTCAATTTGGCTGTTTAATGTGTAAGCAGAATAAAAGAATAAGGGATTTAACACTAATTAACTACGTGAATAAACCAACCACCTAACCAACCCAATCAACCACTCGTCTAATCAACCGAATTCCCCCTAAACCAAATACTCCCCGGCTTTCCCATATTTTTCCAGCTGCCTGATGCCGGTGCTGGAGATATGCTCAAACTCCATATCACAAAATATGGCAATCACATTGATACTTTTATCGCCAAGCTCCTGCATATAACGATATTGGTTTAATTCGTATTGCAAATCCGATCCATTGCGTAGGCCTCGTATTATTGTTACCGGGTAGCCCAGGCTACCAGTAAAATCAGTGAGCAAACCTTCGTACGTGGCTAATTGCCGGTACTTTAAAATATCGGGTAAAGCATAACTGGCGGCATCTTTACCGGGGTTAACACCGCGGGCTATAATTATCTTATCAAAAACCTGCTCGGCTTTTTGCAGTATATTAAAGTGCCCCTTATGGAATGGGTTAAAACTACCAGGGTAAACCGCTATCCTGGGCTGGCGGGTACGCACGTAATCAATTAAATACTCCAGCGCGGGGTTGTTTACATTTTGCTGTAAACTCCGCAACACCTCTGCCCTCTTTTCGCGGTAAATGGCATAATCAACAAACTGAAACTCCTTAAATATCTGCTGCTCATATTGCAGCAATTTATCAAACGGCTGCGTGAGAATGTTTAAATCTGCATCACAAAACACTTTTGACAGTTCTGTTTTGGGCTGATGAGTTTTGGTATCGAGGATGATCTGCGTAACTTCATCCTTTAATCGCTGTTCGCCACTAAACACTTCATTAAAAAACTTTGCCGAATCCTCCTCGTTTGTGGCCGAACGCGGATCATAAATAATATCATGAAATACTGTAGCAAGCAGCAACGCATCATTATCGGCAAAACCTTTCAATTCCAGTTGACTGCACAAATCGTCCAGGTGCTCCAGCGTATGGTAAAACCGGTGCGGCTCGCGGTAATGGTTTAGTATATCCGCATCAAGGCCGAGCTCAATAAGCCGGTTTGTTTGTTCTGTAATTTTCATAACGTTTTAATTACCCCCCACAATGCTACAAACAAATACCTTTAAAATTGTAAGTCATTTTTGAATTTTGAATTTACAAATCCCCTATCCAGCTTTTATAAATAGCCGCCTGCAACGGGTCGGGGTTGGGTAGCGGGCTTATCTTAAAGGTTTTTTCTTTTTTGCTGCCCAGTATAATAGTTACATCCCGTTTCTCGGTGCCTTTTTGTATGGTGAGGGTTAAAGCATCGCCCGTGTTTTTTGCTTCCAGCGTTTGGTTTAGCAATTTTTGTGTCGCCGGCTGGCCTTCAACAGTTAATATTTTTGTTCCACCCCTTATGCCTTTTTCCCATGCGGGCGAATTAGGTTCAACAGTGCCAATAGTTAATGTATCGCGTCGCTGCCTGTAATTTATGCCGGCCCATGAGTTATAAGTAACCGTAGCATTGGTATCTATCCGTAAGCCACCGTAAGCAAAGTATTTTGGATAATCGGGTGGTTTAACTGTCGATGCGTATTCAAACAGTTCGGGCATTGGAGTGCCCGCCATCTTTTCGCACTCGGTCCTAAATTCCTTTTCGGTAAAACCGCGGTTAAGTTTTTTATAATACTTGTAGTAAAGCAGCCGCATTATATCATCAAGTGTTTTTTTATTTTGCGTGGCATGCCTGATGTTAAAATCGAGCATTAGGCCAAGCACAGGGCCTTTGTCATAATAGGATATGGTTTTATTAATATCTTCATTTACCCGGCCGTTTGGCCCATCGTTCCAGGTATTATAACTGGCCTGGGTGGCCGACTGGTAAAAATGGCCCGGCTTATTCTCATAGTTTTTAATATTTTCTTCAAAATCTTTCAGCATATCTTCGCCCGTCATTAAACCGGAGCGCCTTGTTATCATATATTCGTAATAAACCGTAAACCCTTCAGATACCCAAAGCATGTTGGTGTAGTTCGCTTTCGAATAATCAAACGGCCCCAGTTCAACCGGCCTGATGCGTTTAACATTATAATGATGAAAATACTCGTGCGCTATAAAGTTGTAAAGCTTTTTCCTGGCCTCAGGCGAATTAAAGCCCTCGCCCCCGCTAAAACTTAACGACGATGAGTTTAGATGTTCGATACCACCGCCGCCTGCACCAATCGATAAAAAGGTGTAGTGCGTATAGGGTATTTCGCCAATGATGTTACTGCCGGTAACCACAATCTTTTTCAAATCGTCCATAAATGCCTGCCTGTCAAAGTCCGGCAGCTTATAACCAATAAAATTGTGTGGTTTATTTTTAACTGTAAACGGCGGCAGTACTTCAAGTTCGCCCATTAAAAAAGGGCTATCATACAGTACATCAAAATTATCGGCTTTGTACAGGTGATATTTACCTGCAACCGTATCTAAACCCGTGGCCACCATCGCATTCCATTTGCTGTAGGGTTGCATTTTTATGGTAACCGGATGCCGCAGTTCGTTATCCAGGTACATAAACAAACCGCCGGGAGTAATATATCCCCTGGTTTCATCAAGGTAAATATTGCCCACAAAGGGTACCGTGGCTTTAACATCATACGAAATTTTTACCGCGCCAGGGCTATTATGATAAACACGCCAGGTATTTTCCGAGGCTTTTTGCCACTTCAGATTTACGCCTTTGCTATCGGTTACTTTAAAATTTTGTACCGCGGCGGCAAAATCAATAAGCTGGTAATAACCCGGAGTCCAGGCACACATTTTAAAATCGAGTGTTTTACCGGGCGTTTTATTGGTAAGCTCAACGTGGTAAAGATGATCGGCTGCCTTCTCCATCGAAACAGCGTATTGCATATTTACCGGTTGCTGCTGTGCAAAGGAGTTAACGCTTAAAAACAGGGTGGCAAGCCAACACCATTTGTATTGTATTTTCATCGCAGATAAGAGTTTTTCGAATATAGAAAAACAGCCGCAACTTTGTAACGCTCAAATATATTTTTATCGCACTAAGCCCACCCCTCTTTATAACTTAAAATACAACCACTCACCTAATCAACCCCTCACCTAATTAACCACTCTTCAACCCAATCATTATATTTGCCCCATGGATACTCCAATCTACTCTACCTTCGAAAGTGAGTTTCGTGTGCGCCCGGACGATATCGACATGTTTCAGCACGTACACAACAGCAAATATTTTGATTATGTACTGGCCGCCCGGTACGATCAGATGGAACGCTGCTACGGCATGGCTATGGAAAAATTTATGGAGCGCGGTTTTGGCTGGGTAGTACGCACTGCCCATGTTGATTATAAACGTGCCCTCGCCATGGGCGACTACTTCATTGTAAAAACCGGCATCGAAAGTATCGACGACAAAGGCTGCCGCGTAAAATTCAGCCTAAGCAACAAAGCCACCGGCAAAGTATGCTGCGACGGTTATTTTGATTACGTGATGATTGATATGGCTACCGGAAGAAGCGCCAAGGTACCCGAGGATGTGATTGCGCATTATACTATTTAGGGTCATTGGTCATTGGTCATTGGTCATTGGTCATTGGTCATTGGTCATTGGTCATTGGTCATTGGTCATTGGGAAAAGTTCTTTTGAAGAAGATTGTTTTGACTATTTAACATAATCCAACTCACAACTCACAACTCACAACTCACAACTCACAACTCACAACTCACAACTCACAACTCACAACTCACAACTCACAACTCACAACTCACAACTCACGACCTCGGGTGAAACTGGCTTATCGTGCTTTTCAGATACTCCCTATCCAGGTGCGTATAAATTTCGGTTGTGGTGATGCTTTCGTGGCCCAGCATTTCCTGTACGGCGCGCAGGTCGGCGCCGCCTTCAACCAGGTGGGTGGCAAAGGAGTGGCGGAAGGTGTGCGGGCTGATTGTTTTTTTAAGGCCGATAGTTTGCGCCAGGTCCTGTATCATCAAAAATATCATCTGGCGGCTAAGCCTTGCCCCCCTCCTGTTTAAAAACACAATATCGTCTTCGCCTTTTTTAATGGGGATGTGCACCCGCAGGTTTTCGATATAGATTTTAATGGCTTTGATGGCTTCGGCACCTATGGGTACCAGGCGTTCTTTATTGCCCTTGCCGGTAACTTTTATAAATTCAATATCCAGGTACAGGTTTGATAGCTTTAGCTCGGTTAATTCAGAAACCCGCAGACCGCTGCCGTACAAGGTTTCTAATATCGCTTTGTTGCGCGGGCCTTCGGGTTTAGATAGATCGATGGCGGCTATCAGTTTATTAATGTCATGGTAACTGAGTGTATCGGGCAGCTTACGCCGAATTTTGGGCGATTCCAATAACTCCGACGGATCACTTTTTATCAGATCCTCCATCAGCATGTATTTGTAAAAAGCCTTGATGCCCGATAGGATACGTGCCTGGGATGATGGTATCATTCCCAACTCAGCCGCCCAGGTAATAAACTCCCGCAAATCGGTTAAGGTAATGGTTTCCGGCTTCAGCTTAAAGGGTTTGGTTTCGGCAAACTGGTATAGTTTTTCTATATCCCGGCTATAGGCCTCCACAGAATTATCGGCCAGCGATTTCTCTAATTTCAAATAAGCCTGGAAACCTTTTATTGCCGAACGCCAATCCAAATTGATTTTAATTTAATGTATTTAAGAAAAGAGTCAAGATATTAGAGTCAAGAATCAAGAAAAAAACAATATTAGGGTATTTCTGCGCAGCTTCGATGAAGAAAATAGTTTGTAAAGCGACATTTTTACATCAGGCTTTTGGGTGTTTGTCTCGATTCCTTGATTCTTGATTCGCATTTTTATACTTAAGTTTGGAGCAATGAAGATACAAATTATAAACGGCCCCAATTTAAACCTGCTCGGCGTTCGCGAAAAATCCATTTACGGCGATACCAGCTTTGAAGGTTACCTTGAACAACTGCGTGCGCGTTACCCGGCCGTAGATATAGCCTACTACCAAAGTAATGTTGAAGGCGAAATTATAAATAAACTTCATGAAATTGGCTTTAGTTATGATGGCATTGTGATAAACGCGGGTGCTTACACCCATACCTCTATCGCCATTGCCGATGCTATCGCGGCTATCAATACCCCGGTTATCGAAGTGCACATATCCAACGTATACAAACGCGAAGAGTTCAGGCATCACTCCATGCTGGCCGCGAGCTGTAAGGGCGTTATTGCCGGTTTTGGCATGGACTCATACAGGCTGGGGGTAGAAAACCTGGTTGGGTAGAAGAAGAGTCAAGAATCAAGAGTTAAGAATCAAGACAGAAATCAAACGAGATCCTGTTGTGGCAAATCAGTAAACTTTCGTCTCTTTTTAACAAAAAACTGCCACACTACGCTGCCCTGGAAAGTGCCTTGTGAGTTATGAGTTATGAGTTGTGAGTTATTTAATCCTTTTGCCTTTTGCCTTTTACCTTTCACCTTAAATAAGCCTAAAACAAAGGCCTGATGTGCCCTGCTTACGGCCCAGGCATCTTTACGTTTACCTTCCATCATGAACCGGATAAGGGCAAGCAAATCCATTAAAAAGCGGATATTGATAACCCAGAATGCTCGCCAGAAAGGCAGGTTCTTTTTTAGCAATAAAAGGTTGTTCCTGAAATTAAGGTATGTTTTAAACGGATTTTCGGCATTAAGTGTACCACCGCCAACATGGTAAACGGTAGATTCGGCGCAATACATCACTTTATAGCCCATATTTTTTAGTCGCCAGCACAGGTCAATCTCTTCCATGTGGGCAAAAAAGTATTCGTCAAAACCGCCTGCCAGGTCCCAGTATTTCTTTTTGATGAACAGCGATGCACCCGAGGCCCAAAAAATCTCGCCCGATTGCTGGTATTGGCCATGGTCTTTCTCAACTTCATAAAACATGCGGCCACGGCAAAACGGGTAACCGTACGCATCAATAAACCCGCCTGCAGCGCCTGCGTGTTCAAAAGTATCTTTATTGGCATAAGCTAATAGCTTGGGCGCCGCCGCGGCTATCTTTTCGTCGCTTTCCATCAGGCTTATCACCGGCTCAATCCAACCGGGTACCACCTCAACATCGGAGTTTAGCAGGATATAATAATCGGCATCAACCTTGGCCAGCACGCGGTTATAGCCGCCGGTAAAACCATAATTTCCATCGTTTTGGATGATCTTTATTGTGGGATAGTTTTCTTTCACAAACGCCACCGAATCATCTGTGGAGGCATTATCTCCCAAAACAACATCAAGCCCAGGCCAGCTTGACGCCATTACCGAAGGAAGAAATTGTTTAAGGTATTTGATACCGTTCCAGTTTAAAATAACTACGGCAACTTTTGGTGCACTAATCATTTATGTTTGTCCTCCGGCTTAAACTTCCACCTCCGGTGACTCCATAGCCAATATTGAGGTTCCTTCCTGATCATTCCTTCCAGGTATTGCACATGCATTTCGGTTAACTCATGCTCTGCGGTCTGTTTCGGGTTTTCTGTCAGCGGAACCAATGTATAAGTATAATAACCGCGTTTAACGCGTTTCATATCGTAAAAAACAACAGCGGCATCAATTGTTTTCGATATTTTTTCGATGCCCAGGAAAACTGCTGTGGGCTGGTTTAAAAAAGTGGTAAAATAGTTTACTTCGTTTACGCCCGGCGTTTGATCGCCTACCAATACGCTCACCGTTAATTCTTTGCGGTATTCTACCATTTTACGCATGGTTTGTTTCATGGCAATGGGCTGCCCCCCAAACCGCGACCGGATCTGAATAAAAAAATCGTTAAAAATTTCGTTATTCAGGGGCTTGTAAACAATCATGAACCTGTTATCAGTCACAAAGTTAAAGTTCAACGCAGCCATTTCCCAATTGCAATAATGGCCTGCTACCGCTATGATGCTTTTGCCTTTTGCAAAGTATTCGTGAACTAATCCGGCATTGGTGGCCACTACCCTTTTTTGAATTTGTTTTTCAGAAACGGTAATCATTTTTACCGTTTCCACAATCAAATCGGCCAGGTAATGGTAGTATTTGCGTTCGATATCCTGGCGTTCCTTTTCTGTTTTTTCGGGGAAGGCGTTGGCCAGGTTTTGCTGTACAACTGCCCTGCGGTAATGAACAATGTGGTATATAATAACGAACAAAACATCAGATATGATGTATAAAAGCCAAAAGGGCAATAACGAGGTAAGGTATAAAAATAAAATCCCTAACCTTATAAACCCTTTTTTTACCATTATTTTAACCAATTTTGACCACAAACATAAAATATATGATTGAAAAAGGTGCTGTATTACCTATGTTTTATCTTCCGCCGGTTGAATACTTTGTACAATTAAACACGTACAAGCCTGATATACTGATAGAAAGAGAAGAACATTTCCCCAAACAAACATATCGTAACCGGGCAAATATCTATTCGCCCGAGGGTATCCTTACACTGGTGGTGCCGGTGGTAAAAGGTTCAAAAACACATACCAAAGTTAAGGATGTTAAAATAAGCTACGATTTTGACTGGCAGCGCCTGCACTGGCTTAGCCTGGGTGYGTGTTACCGTAGCTCGGCGTATTTTGAATATTACGAGGCCGATTTTGCCCGGTTTTATGACAAGCAAAAACAGGTAACCTATTTATTTGATTACAACCAGGAGCTTTTACAAATGCTGCTAAAATTCCTCAAAATAAAAACCGGGCTAAACTACACTTCCGAATATCATGCCGAATATCCTTCGGTTCCAGACTTTCGTACGTCCATCCACCCAAAAAAAGAAACAGAGTTACAACAAAAACCGTATTTTCAGGTTTTTGAAGACCGGCAAGGCTTCCTGCAAAATTTGAGCATTGTCGATTTACTGTTTAACCAGGGCCCACAGGCCATAAATTATTTGTAAATGAATAATGTGATAAAAAGGGTTAAGTACAATGCCCGCCGCAATGCAGGAAATGTTGGCGACAGCCCTGGAATGATACGAGTGCCCGATGGCGCACTTAAGCCGCATATAGCCATGTTTAGCTATAATAAGGATGAGCTGATAACTTCCGAAGGCAAAGACATTAAGGTGATATTAGCGCAGTTGAAAAAATGCGATAACCATACCCACTGGATAAAAATTAATGGCCTTGGCGATGCCCGACTGATTGAACAAATTGGCGAGCACCTGAATATCAACCCCTTGGTTTTAGAGGATATTGCCAATATTCATCAACGCCCAAAGTTTGATGAGTACGAAGATTATGCCTTTAGTACCAGCCGCATTGTACATTTTAACAGCGAAGACGAACTGGTGAACCACCAGTTTTCGGCCATCATAAAGGATAACCTGATCATCAGCTTTGAAGAGGACCATGTGGAATGCTTTGAGGCCGTTAAAGCCCGCTTAAAGGCTGGCAAAGGGGCTATCCGCACGGCGGGTCCCGGGTATATGTGTTATGCCCTTACAGATACTATAATTGACACCTATTTTATTTTGCTGGCGCAGATAGGCGATAAACTGGATGCCATTGAAGATAAGGTTTATACCGATGCTGATAAAAGCATCATGTTTAATTCGCAGCAAATTAAGCGTACGCTTATCATCATCCGCCGGGCAAGCTGGCCCGAACGTGATAAGATAAACGACATGATCCGCTCCGACAGTCCGCTGATAACACCCGAGGTAAAGCTGTTTTTACGCGATGCCTATGACCATTGCATCCAGGCTATGGATTTGATTGAAAACTACAAAGAGGTAACCTCCAGCATTATCGATCTTTACTTATCTATGGTGAGCAACCGCATGAACGAGATTATGAAGGTGCTGACTATTATTTCGGTAATCTTCATCCCCCTGACATTTATAGCCGGTATTTACGGGATGAACTTTGCACGGCAAGACGATAAAGGCCACCTTATCCCCGATAATATGCCCGAGCTTTACTGGCATCATGGATATGTTTATGCCATAGTTTTTATGTTTTTGATAGCCATTGTACAGGTATATGTATTTTGGAAAAAGGGATGGTTTAATAAATTGTAAGCCCCACCTGGATCCTCCCCTGTAGTCTACCGTGTATCCGCATCTTTTAGATTTTACGAACTAATAAAACCGAATGTCATTTCGAGCGAACCAGAAAGGGGCTTGAGAGCAGGGGGTGAGGAGAAATCTTCGACACCCTGTATTCCAATAGGCTGGTTGCGATGCAAGTCGTTAAAGATTTCTCTTTCGCGCCCTCCTCTTCCCCCCTCAAGCTCTATCGAAATGACAATTTTCTTTTGTTAAAAAGGTGTTACTTCGCAAACTCTGGCTTCAACTCTGCAACCATCGCTTTCCTGAATTTCAGCACTTTGGGTGTTGATACCGAGGCAATATAGGGTTGGCTTAAATGAGTTTTGTAATAGCCCTGGTGATAATTTTCGGCGGCGTAAAATACAGTGAACGGAACAACCTGTGTAACTATCGGATTATTATAATGCTTTGATTCATTTACTTTTTTGATTGTAGCCAGCAGGATATTTTTTTCTTCGGGCGTACGGTAAAAAGCTATCGAGCGGTAATCTGTACCTTCATCAGGTCCCTGGCGGTTTAACGTAGTTGGGTCGTGGGCAAAAAAGAAAGCTTCGGCAATTGTAGCGTAGCTAATCACCTTAGGATCATAATAAATCTGCACTGTTTCGGCATGATTGGTGGTGCGGGTGCTAACATCTTCATAGGTCGGATTTTTGGTATTTCCACCGGCATATCCCGAAATAACTTTGTTTACCCCTTTAAGCTCGGACATGGCCTCGCTCATACTCCAAAAACACCCGCCGCCAAAGGTAGCCAGGGCTTCGCCTGTTTTGGGTTTTGGCAACTGGGCCATTCCATCCTGGTTAGGTTGTCCGTTTGCGCAGCCTATAAATAAAAATACGCCGGCAATATATAACATCAACTTTTTCATAATTATTTATGTTTTTACTCTTAGTCGGATATACGCAGGATACCTTACAAGCGGATGGTCATCAATTGGTCACGTTAAGCTATTTTAGTTTCGGGCTAATGCCCTGGCCTTTATTCAACGATTTGCGCACCATAAACAAAATCTCGCCTAATCCATTGGTCTTGATCTCGAAAACGGTAGATAACATCATCCCAAGCTTATCTTTTGTAAAACCTTTACCGCTCATCCACTCCAGGTAACTAATTGGTATATCGGCAATTATTGTGCCTTTGTACTTACCATAAGGCATTTGTGTTTGTACAATATCAATCAATACTTTGGGGTCGGGTTGTAAGTTTTTCACGCGTTAAAGATAATGTTTTTTGGGATTGAAGATTTACCCTGATACTAACCCATATACTGCAAACACAAAGCAGTAACATGTGTTAGTATTAAAATTATAAATTATGGAACAGCAAATTGAAGCCACGTTAACCGGCACCGACAGTACAATTGATGGTACATTACAACCCATCGCTTACGGCAGTTTTACAAAAGCATATGAATTTAAGTCGGTTGATGGCACACTGTACCTGGTGATAGCGCAGGAAGCCGATGGCGAATGGATCAGGTTAACAGGCACCGAGCCATACCTTTCAAGTTGGATTGACGAACTTGCAGAGCAGGTGGGCTGAATTCATATATAGTTAAAAGCAGAAAGTAATTATTGGCAATTAACCCGACTTAGTCACTTCATCCAAAAAAATAGTCGGCTTTAAAAAACTTAAACAAAATCATATAATCGAGCACCGGCTGCAAACACCAGTGCTTGATTATATAAGCAGTGCAAACGCATCTAATCGTTAACAGCGATAGCATCAGGAAGATATAAGCAACAAACGATACCTTGTTTTTATTGCCTGATCCTCTTTAATAATCCAGGTACGGAAGGAACCTGGATTGGCCAACAACAGGTACAAATTTTGGGATTTACCTAAATTGCACAATCAATTCAATGTTAACCATGATTAAATATAAAATATTTATTATCAATTACTTATAAATCATTTATCTGAAATGTGTTAAGTTATGTTAACCCAATTGGATGCGTTTGCAGTTATTATATAAGGTTAAAGTTTTATAGGCTTCATTTTAGGAACAAGCGCATGCATAATTAACCATGCCAGTATGTAGGCGCTGCCGCAAACAAAAAACATGATGTAATAAGCAATTTCTATTTTATGAATAGCGCGGTAATGTACAAACAGATTTTTTTGTACCGCCATTGACAAAAACACACCACCTATCGACCCAAACATGCCTCCAATGCCGGTAACTGATCCTATAGATTTTTTAGGGAACATATCCGACACTGTTGTAAATATATTGGCGCTCCAGGCCTGGTGTGCCGATGCGGCAATACCTATAACCAATACAGCAAGCCACATGTTGATGCCGCCCAAAACCTGCGCAAAAACAATAGGGATCACAAACAAAGCGTAAATAAACATAGATGTTTTCCGGGCCTTAAAAACCGCCCAGTTATTCCTGATCAGCCGCATTGGCAACCAACCGCCAAAAACACTTCCTACTGTCGACATGGTATAAACCGCCGCCACGGGGAATGCTACATCTGTACCTTTTAAACCATACTGGCTTTGCAAAAAATCGGGCAACCAAAACAGGTAAAACCACCAGATAGGGTCAGTTAAAAACTTGCCGATAACAAATGCCCAGGTTTGTTTAAAGGTGAGCAGTTTGCCCCATGATATTTTTTCGCCCTCAATTAATTTTTCGTCTGGCGTTGCTGTTTCCTGGTCGCTGTTGATATAATCAAGTTCTGCTTGTGTTACATATTTATGTTTAGCAGGGGTTTGGTAAAAAAGGTACCAAAGTAGCAGCCAGATAAAACCTATTGAACCTGTAATTACAAATGCCCAACGCCAGCCCCACATAACGGCTATAAATGGCACCGTTAAAGGAGCAACAATGGCCCCGATGTTTGATCCGGAATTGAAGATGCCGGTTGCAAAAGCCCTTTCTTTCTTAGGGAACCACTCGGCTACGGTTTTGATGGCAGCCGGGAAGTTACCGGCCTCGCTTATCCCTAACGCCGAACGAACAACGCCGAAACCAAATGTACTGGTAACAAAAGCGTGGCATACTGCGGCTATGCTCCAAAAAAAAGTCGACAAAAAATAGCCCAGCTTGGTACCYACTTTGTCGATAATGCCGCCCGCAGCCAGTAAACCTAACGAGTATGCTATTTTAAATGCAATTTCAATATTGGCGTAATCCCCATCGTTCCATTTGAATTCATCTGTTAGCGGCGACTTTAACAGGCTAATTACAGCCCTGTCAAGGTAATTAATGGTTGTTGCAAAAAAAACAAGCGAACATATCACCCATCTGTAATTTCCAACTTTGGCTTCTTTCATTATATAACTGGTTTATATTTTATTGGTTTATAGGCGCAAACAAGGGGCAATTCGCGCTAAAATCAAGCTTTAATTACTATGCCTTCGGCTTTCAGCTCAAAAGTTACCGGGCAGCTTTAACCATGTCAAGCAGTGTTATGGTATCACTGTATAATTGGTCGTAAAGTTTGTTTTCCAATACATTTTTGCTGATCAATTTGCTGCCCATACCCACCGCGAAAACGCCGGCCCTAAACCAGCCGCTAATGCTGTTGATATTCAAGTCGACGCCGCCCGTTGGTATAAACAACTGCCCGGCAAACAAATCGCGGATTGACGATACAAACTCCGGCCCTAAAATATTGGCGGGGAAAATTTTTATTAACGCCGCACCGTGCTGCTGCGCTGTATAAATTTCGGTAGGCGTCATACATCCCGGAATCCATAGTAACTCCTGTTTCGCGGTAAATTCGCCCACTTCTGGATTCACAATTGGCGATACAATAAAATCGGCCCCGGCTTCAATAAAAGCTGTTGCTTCGTTAAGACTTTTAATGGTGCCGATACCCAGGTGCAAATCGGGCATTTCAGTTTGTTGCGCCTGTTTTAACACTTTAAAATTAGCCAGCGCAGCTGCGCCACGGTTGGTATATTCAAATACCCTCACCCCTGCTTTATACAATGTGCGGGTAATTTCAAGGCTAACGTCAGCATCGGGATAAAAAAACAGCGGCAAGGTGCCCTGTGTTAATATCGCATCCAGTACTATATCTTTTTTGCTCATAATTTTGTCAAGTATTGAGTTCTGAGTCTTGAGTTCTAAGTCGAGAGTCTTAAGTCCAAAATCTAATTTGTCACTTTTGACTTAGAACTTAAGACTCAAAACTATCCGTCATTTCGAAATTGAGATGACATTAATAATTTCTTCAACCGTTTTAGTGGTGGCATCGCCCTCAATAAACAGTTTGGTGTATGCGGCGGCCGTTGCAAACTGTAATGTTTGTTGCGGCCCAACGTTATTGTAAAAACCATAAATAAGCCCGGCCATAAAGCAATCGCCACTGCCAACTTTGTCAACCACTTTGTCGGTTTCATACTGGCTGGAGTTGTATAGTTTATCGCCGGTATATAAGGCCGTATAGTAGTTAATACCCTCGCCGGCATCAAACCTGAAAGTATTGGCTACCGCCTTGCATTTGGGGTATTGAGCCATGATGGTTTCCGATGTTTTTAGTGCCTCTTTCAGGTAAATGCTTTTTTGTCCCGATTCATGGATATCCGGCGCTACCGGGATGTCGAGCATCAACTCGGCGGCCCAAACATTACCCATTACCAAATCGGCATATTTTACAAGCTGTGGCATTATATCAACCGGTTGTTTGCCGTATTTCCACAATCTTGAACGGTAATTTAAATCAACAGAAATGGTGATTCCTTTTGCCKAAGCAGCTTCCAGCACTTCCAGGCAAACATCGGCCACATCCTGGCTTATGGCCGGGCATATGGCGCTGAAATGGAACCAGCTTACGCCATCCAAAACCTCGTTCCAGTTAACGTGTCCGGGCTTTAACGTGGCAAATGCCGAGCCGGCACGGTCATAAATAAGGGCGTTGTTTTTAACATCCTTACCCTGGGTTAAATAATACAACCCTATCCTATCGCCCTGCTTAAGTATGGGCGAAGTATCAACCTTTTTTGCCTCCAGGTGATCAATTATCTGGGCCGACAGGGCGTTATCCGGCAGGGCCGTAAAATATGCCGATGGTAATTGCCAAAGCGCCAGTGCGCCCGCTACATTCAGTTCGGCACCGCCTATAAAAAATGGCAGCTGGTTATCGTTCAGCCATTGACCACCTGCATCGGGGCATATCCGCAAAAGCAGTTCTCCGAATGAAAGGATGCGGCCTTTTGGTGCTGTTATCTCAAATGGTGCACTCATTTGCTCTGATCGAAATTAAAGTAATTCTTCGCGTTGTAATAACAAATATCCTGCACTATCTTACCTGTCCATGCGATATCGTTTGGCAACTCGCCATTTTCGATATCATCGCCAAACAGGTTACAAACCAGCCTGCGGAAATACTCGTGCCTTGGGAAAGATAAGAAGCTGCGCGAATCGGTAAGCATCCCTACCAGCCTGCTGAGCAAGCCTATGTTGGATAGTGCATTTATCTGTTTGGTCATGCCGTCCTTTTGATCCAAAAACCACCAGGCCGAGCCAAACTGGATTTTACCGGCTACCGAACCATCGTTAAAATTACCCGTCATGGATGCCATCAATTCGTTATCGGCAGGGTTTAAGTTATACAGGATAGTTTTACTAAGCTGATTGGTTGTATCCAACCGGTTCAGGAATTTAGACAAAGCCCTGCCCTGCGAAAAATCACCTATTGAATCCCAGCCGGTATCAGGCCCAAGCTCGCTTAATCCGCGGGCGTTGTTATTGCGCAAGGCACCCAGGTGCAACTGCATTACCCAGCCTTTTTCGTGGTTCCACAAAGCAAAATGATACAGCATGGCCGATTTAAATTGCAATACCTCGGTTGCATCCAGAGACTGGTTGCTCCTTATCTTGATAAAGATATCGGCTATTTCAGCATCGGTATAATCTTCGGCATATACCTGCTCCAAACCATGGTCGGATAAACGGCCTCCGTTTGCCGCAAAATAATCGTGGCGGCCTTTTAAAGCCCATAAATAAGCATCAATGGTATTGATAGCGGTGCCTGCTACTGCCTGCAGTTTATCAATGTACAGGTTTAATCCTACCAAATCATCGGCATTCATTGCCTTATCCGGCCGGAAAGTTGGCAACACCTGTACTTCGTAACCATCGGCTTTTATTTTTTGATGATAAGCCAGATTGTCAAGCGGATCGTCGGTAGTGCAAATTACCTCAACATTTTTGCTTTTGATGATATTGCGGATACTATACGCCGGCGATTGGAGTTTTTTGCTGCACTCGTCATAAATCTGCCGGGCCGTAACCGGCGACAGCAGGTCGTGAATATCAAAATATCGTTGCAGTTCAAGGTGTGTCCAGTGGTAAAGGGGGTTGCGCAGTGTATAGGGTACGGTAGCCGCCCATTGTTCAAATTTTTCCAGGTCGGTTTTCGTCCCGGTAATGTAATCCTCATCAACGCCGTTGGCACGCATGGCCCGCCATTTATAGTGGTCGCCGTTGAGCCATACCTGGGTTATGTTTTCAAAGTTGATATCGCCGGCAATCTGGTCGGGCGGCAAATGGCTATGGTAATCAATAATAGGCAAATCCGCGGCATATTCATGGTACAGGTGCCGCGCGGTTTGGGTAGTTAATAAAAAGTCTTTATCTAAAAAGTTTTTCATCAATAGTAGGTTATGCTTTATCCAATAAAGAGCGTTTAACGCCCATTTCAAGCCCCCGTAACTCGGCAAGCCCTTTCAGCCTGCCTATAGCCGAGTAGCCGTGGTAAGTTTTGTGGTTAAAATCGTCCAACAGTTTATGTCCATGATCGGGGCGCATGGGTATGGCAATATCATTACGCCCATCGGCCACACGTTTTTGTTGCTCCAATACAATATTTTTCATCACGGCATACATATCGGTACTGCCGCCCAAATGCTCGGCCTCGTAAAAGCTGCCATCAGCCTCGCGCTGCACATTGCGCAAGTGCAGGAAGTGGATATGTTCGCCTAAACGTTCAACAATTCCCGGCAAATCATTATCGGCCCTTGCCCCTAATGACCCAGTACAAAAAGTGATGCCATTGCTGGGCGAAGGGTAATAGTTAACCAGATCGGCCAAATCCTGCTCGGTAGATACCACTCTTGGTAAACCCAGTATCGGGAAGGGAGGATCGTCCGGGTGGATGCACATTTTAACGCCTGCTTTTTCGGCCGCCGGTATAATGCCCCTTAAAAAGTATGCAAGGTTTTCCTTTAAACCCGCGGCGTCAACATCCGCGTAGCGCTTCAGGTGCTCCTTAAATTCGGGAATGGTTAGTGTTTTGTTGGTGCCTGGTAACCCAGCCATCAGGTTATTGATCAGCTGCGTGCGTTCTTCGGCAGCAATATTGTCCAGGTATTGTTTGGCAACCTGCTGTTGGGCAGCGCTGTAATCATCGCGGGCACCAAGGCGCTCCAGGATATACAAATCAAAAGCGGCTAAAGCTTTAGCATCATACCTTAAAGCAGTTGCTTTGTTGGCCAGCAGGTAATCCAGGTCGGTACGCGTCCAATCAAGCACGGGCATAAAGTTGTAACAAACAATATTGATGCCTGCCTGCGCCAGGTTTTGAAGCGTAGCTACATAGTTTTGGATGTATGTACCCCTATCGGCGCCGGCGGTTTTTATACTTTCATGAATGTTTACGCTCTCTACAACCGACCACCGTAAACCGGCCGACTCAATTATATTTTTACGCTGGATGATTTCATCCAAACTCCAAACCTCGCCAACTGGGATGTGGTAAAGTGCTGTAACAACGCCGGTAGCCCCGGATTGCGAAATTGCTGTTAGTGTAACCGGATCGGCAGGGCCAAACCACCGGAATGTTTCTTCTAAATTATTCACTATAGGTTAATGGTATTGTAGTTTGAACGGGCAAATTACACATCATTAGTTTAGGATGGAAACGATATTTGCAACAATCTACGATAACGATTGCGGAGCCTCACCCTGCCCTCTCCAAAGGAGAGGGTTCTGATTTTCAGCTTTAACTTTATTTTCAGAAACCGGTTAAAAAAAAGAGCGGCAGGTAAAACCCGCCGCTCGTTAAATATTTCAACAAAATTGGCCACTACCAGAAAACAGAGTAAAGCGCAACCACGATGCCGGTAATGATTACCGCACCGGCCAAAAAGCCTCTTGAAGTTTTAAACATAGATGCATCAATTTCCAGTCCGTTAGTAGTGATACCTCTTGCCTGGTCAATTTTTGAAATGATATACATACCAATAACGCAAATGATGAATACAAAACCCATACGATCAAGGAAAGGGATTTCATACAGTTGGGTCACTTTATCGTCCTGTAAAGCCAGTTTCGAGAAACCGTACGGCGACAGGAAGCTCAGATCGGCAAAACGAGGTAACAATTTAAAGAAACACGACAGAATGAAACCACCGATGGTTGCAAACAGGGCCGCGTTTGAAGTAGCCTTTTTCCAGAAGAAGCCAAGGATAAACATGGCAAAAATTCCCGGCGATACAAAGCCTGTATATTCCTGTATGTACTGGAAGCCTTGTTTACCTTCGCCCATTAATGCTTTACCAATAAGCTCGGACAAAAGAATACCCAATACCATGGCCACAACAACACTCCATTTTCCTAAGCTTACCAGTTTTTTGTCGGTTGCACCAGGGTTAATAGCTTTTTTGTAGATATCTAAAGTAAAGATGGTAGCAATACTATTTGCTTTACCGGCTAACGAAGCTACAATAGCGGCTGTTAAAGCGGCAAATGAAAGACCTTTTAGCCCGGTTGGCAATAAATTTAACAGTGAAGGGTAAGCCTTATTAGGATCCATAACGCCCGATGAGCTCATCATTTCCTGGTGGAACATGCCTTTTTGATACAACAGATAAGCAGCTATACCTGGCAATACTACAATAACCGGCATCAGCAACTTAAGGAAAGCCGCAAACAGGATACCGCCACGCGCGGTTTTAAGGTTTGCACCCAAAGCCCTTTGCGTAATGTACTGGTTACAACCCCAATAGTTAAGGTTAGTAATCCACATACCGCCTATCAGCACCGATAAACCCGGCAGATCCATATAGTTTGGATTATCTTTCTTAAATATCATGTGAAAGTGATCTGTAGCTTCGGTATGCAGAATTTTGAAACCATTTAATAAACCTGTTGTACCTTCTTTTTCGCTTAGAAGCGTTAATGCAAGGTATGAGGCCATTAATCCTCCTAAAATAAGCACAGCAACCTGGATAACATCGGTATAACCAATAACCTTCATACCTCCCAGTGTAATAACTACCGAGAATATAGCCAGCAGCCAGATACACAAGTGAATATCAAGGCCCGAGATACCGCTGATAGCTAACGCACCCAGGTAAAGGATAGACATTAAGTTAACCACAATGTACAGCAACAGCCAGAAGATAGCCATGATCATGGCCACCGTGCCGTTATAGCGCTGATGCAAAAACTGCGGCATGGTGAAGATCTTATTTTTAAGATACACCGGTATAAAAAACACCGCCACAATGATCAGCGTAATTGCTGCCATCCACTCGTAGGTTGATATAGCCAAACCCATCTTAAACGCCGATCCGCTGGTGCCGATAAACTGCTCGGCAGAGATATTGGAGGCGATTAATGAAGCACCGATTGCCCACCAGGTAAGCGACCCTTCGGCCAAAAAATAGTCTTTCGAGGTCGCGTCGGCATTATGCTTACGCTTGTATACCCAATAGCCATAGCTGGATACTATAACAAAGTAGATAAAAAATACAGCATAATCGCCGTACGAGAGGGTTTTCAGGTTCATTGTTTGGTTAAGTTGGTTTTAATAATGTTAGATTGACAATTATAAGCTATATATAGCGATTTATCAAATTTTCTAAATATTCTTGTCGGCCGCTTAATGTTTTTGGCTCACCATTGGTTATTGCATAGTTACGCAAATCTTCTAACGATAACTTACCATCCTCAAAATCTTTTCCCGAACCTGCATCAAATGAGGCATATCTGTCGGTACGGATCTTTTTATACTCCGATTTTTGCAAAATATTATCAGCTATTACCAGGGCGCGGGCGAAGATATCCATGCCACCAATATGGGCGTAGAATAAGTCGGCCTGATCGGTTGAGTTACGGCGAATTTTGGCATCAAAGTTAATACCACCACCTTGTAAACCACCTGCCTCCAGGATAATCATCATCGATTCGGTGATCTCGTTAATGTCGTTCGGGAACTGATCGGTATCCCATCCGTTTTGGGTATCGCCACGGTTGGCATCTATCGAACCTAATAAACCCGAATCGGCAGCTACCTGTAATTCGTGCTGGAAAGTGTGGCCGGCCAATGTAGCGTGGTTAACTTCCAGGTTCAATTTAAAGTCATTCAGCAAATCGTATTTCTGCAAAAAGCCGAAAACAGTAGCCGCATCATAGTCATACTGGTGCTTGGTAGGCTCGCAAGGTTTTGGTTCGATAAAGAAGTTTCCTTTAAAGCCCTGTTTGCGCGCGTAATCTTTAGCGGTATGTAAAAATTTAGCAAAATGTTCCTGCTCACGTTTCATATCGGTATTAAGCAGGCTCATGTAACCTTCGCGACCACCCCAGAAAACATAGTTTTCGCCGCCTAAAGCGATAGTTGCATCAATTGCCGCTTTAACCTGTGCACCAGCGTGGGCCAGTACATGAAAATCGGGATTGGTAGCGGCACCGTTCATATACCTGCGGTGGCTAAACAGGTTTGATGTTCCCCAAAGCAATTTAACACCGCTTTCGGCTTGTTTTTGTTTGGCATATTCAACCAAAGCCTGGATGCGGCGGTCGTTTTCGTTTACATCGTTGGTGTAATCTACCACGTCTACATCATGGAAACAGTAGTAAGGGATATTCATTTTGGTGATAAACTCAAACGCTGCATCCATTTTGTCTTTAGCGCGTTCTACAGCGTCGGCTTTTTCGTCCCAAGCAAAAATGTGGGTTGGTCCGCCAAACGGATCGGCGCCGTTACCATTAAATGAATGCCAGTAAGCGCAGGCAAAACGCAAATGCTCGGCCATGGTTTTACCGGCCACTACCCTGTTGGCATCATACCAGCGAAACGCCAGCGGGTTATCTGATTCCTGCCCTTCGTAAGCTATCTGCCCTATTCCTTTGAAAAATTCCTTTTCGCCTGTGATGATTTTCATATTGTTTAATTAGTGAATTACTGATTGTTTAATTATTGAATTACTGAGTTATTGAATTATTGAATTTCTTCTGTTTTAACCGGTCGGCTCCGACCTTTCGCTTTTAACCCTTTGTCCTTTTGCCTTTGTCCTTTAACCTTTCGCCTTTAACCTAATCTCAAGTAGCTCTTTCCACTCATTATAAATAGGTTCAAAATCAACGGAAAGATCCGGCTCTATTAATTGGATGGCTTTGGTGTTGCTGAATGCTTCTGACGGCGATTTGAAGATGCCTGCACCTATCCCTGCGCCTAAGGCCGCGCCTACGCTGCCGTCGTTATTGTATAGTTCAACGGGAACACCAGTGGCATTCACGAAAGTTTCGGTAAATAGCTCGCTTAAAAACAAGTTGCTTTTGCCGGCACGGATAACTGTTGGGTTCATGCCGTTGCTGCGCATGATATCAAAACCATAACGGAACGCGCAGGCAATGCCCTCCTGTACTGCGCGGAAAATATGCGCCTGGGTATGCAGGTTCAGGTCGATATTTTGGAAATGGGCGCCTACCTGTTTATTGTTCAGCATGCGCTCGGCACCGTTGCCAAATGGCAGTACGCGCAGGCCATCGCTGCCCAGGGGCGCTTTTTTTGCTTCCTGGTTAAGTTGATTGTAACCTAAGCCTGCGCCAAAATTGTATTTGGCCCAGCGGTATAAGCTTCCCGTTCCGTTAATGCAAAGCAATACGCCTAAACGTTTCTCCTCTTCGGCGTAGTTTACGTGTGCAAAGGTGTTGATGCGCGATTGCTGGTCATAAGCCAATTGATCGCTTACGCCGTATATTACGCCGGATGTGCCTGCCGTAGCAGCTACCTCGCCCGGGTTTAATACATTTAATGATAAAGCATTATTTGGCTGATCGCCTGATTTATAGGTTACCGGGATGCCGGCTTTAAGGCCAAGTTTTTCGGCTACATCGCTTTTTAAGGCTCCGTGAGATGAAAAAACCGGGTTGATAACCGGGAACAAGCTTTCATCAAAACCAAAGTAATTGATAACATCTTTAGAGATGCCGTTGGTTTTAAAATCGAAGAATACCCCTTCGGATAAAGCCGATACCGAAGTGGTGATCTCGCCGGTTAGCTTCATGGCGATGTAATCGCCGGGCAGCATGATCTTGTCTATTTTAGCATAAATCTCCGGCTCATTCTCTTTTACCCAGGCCAGTTTGGATGCGGTAAAGTTGCCCGGCGAGTTTAGCAGGTGCGATAAGCATTTTTCTTCACCTATGGCGGCAAAGGCTTTATCGCCAATATCAACGGCGCGGCTATCGCACCAGATAATGCTATCGCGTAAAACATTCTGGTTTTTATCAACCAAAACCAGGCCGTGCATCTGGTAAGCTATACCTATGGCGGCAATATCCTGTGAGTTGTAACCACCTTTGGCGTGGCAGCGCGCCAGTGCCTGTTGCGCCTGGTCCCACCACATGAGCGGCGATTGCTCGGCCCATCCCGGGTGTACGGCTTTTATCGGCGATTCCTCGTCCGGAAACTGTGCTGACGTTATAATTTGTTGCGTATCAGCGTTAACAACACTAACTTTAACTGAAGAAGTACCTATATCAATCCCTAATAATAACATGGATTTGTTTTGGGTTTTAGCATGAATAGTAAAAACGGGTTTATTTTTTGGCATTTAACTTCACGAAATTAAATAAATATTTAAAATTACAATCGATTGCGTAAAATATTTTTTCCAACTTGCACTTTATAATGAAAAAGGGAAAACGCACCACCATTTATGACATCGCCGAAAAACTGGGCATAACCGCTTCGTCGGTGTCTCGCGCATTGAATAACAGCAACCAGGTAAACGAAAAAACCAAGGAGCTGATCATGAAAACAGCCGATGAACTTAACTACAAGCGTAACATCCTGGCATCAAACCTGCGCAAGGGGCACTCCAAAACTATTGGCATTGTGGTGCCGCGCATTAACCAAAACTTTTTTGCCAACGTTATTGCAGGTATCGAGGAAGCAACCTATCAAAAAGGCTACAACCTGATCATCTGCCAATCGGGCGAATCGCACGATAAAGAGATTCAGTGCGTGAACACACTGATAAACCAGGATGTGGATTGCATAGTAATATCGGTATCGGCCGATGGCAGCGACTACCAGCACCTGCAAAACGTGATTGACCACGGCATCCAGCTCATCCAGTTTGACCGTGTGGCCGAAGAATTAGAAACCCTTAAAGTTATAAACGATAACGAACAGGCATCATACGAAGCCGTATCGCACCTGATAGAAAGCGGCTACAAACGCATAGCACTGCTGGAAGGCCCACAAAACCTCAGCATTTTTAAACAGCGTAAAACCGGCTACCTGCGGGCTTTAAATGCTTATAACATTGAAGTAATTAACGAACTGATAGTTGAAAACGCCTGGACAAAAGAACTGGGCGCCGAAGGTACCCGCAAACTATTAAGCCTCCCCCAGCCTCCCGATGCCATATTTGCCTCTACCTCCGATTTCTCGGCCCTGGGTGTTTTGGAGGTTGCTAACGCGATGAAGATTAAAGTGCCATCAGCGTTAGGCGTTTGCGGCTACGCCAACGAAGGATTCTCGGAAATTACCAGCCCATCCATAACTACGATAGATCAGTTTAGTATTTATATGGGCAACACGGTTGCCAACCTGTACTTCCAGGAAAAAGGCAATACCGATACCACATCCAAGCCAAAAATCATCAGCATAAAACCTGAATTGATTATCAGGGGGTCGACGGCGAGGAATGGGAAGGGGTAAAAAAGCAAATTTATTTTCTTCATCAAACCAGATGAAAGTGTCAATGATCAGATTGTAATGCTTGCCCCAGGTTTTTGATTATTTACTGTCAAATTATCCTGTTATCTTTATTTAACAGATCATTAGATATGATTTTCCCATTCAGCGTAAGCTATAACAGGCGATTAAAAGCAACAATAACACCCGATAACCAACAACAGGTGCTGCAATATATAATGAACAGTATATTGGAGGATAAAGCCAACAACATTATTGCAGATGATATACATGTAACCTATAAAGGTTCGACATCTGCCAGGAGAGGATCTTTATTCGGAAGTGTTGACGACGGTGTTTTTAATTTAATTTATAAAGATGATACATGGTGGTTGAATTATAAGATCAATATGAGTGAGCTTTTTGTTTTCACAACCATAGCCTCAACTATTATGGGCGTTTTTTCGTTGGTAAGTGGCGGTCCCTGGTGGGTAGGCATTGCCGCGTTTTTGTGGTTATGCGGAGCCAATTGGATTATCAGTTTTATAAGACACGAAACTGTAGCTACCAGCATTGCCGCAGGAATTGATGATTTAATATGCGGTAAAGTAATACAACCAGAAGAGGACAAAATGACGGGTGAACTTAAAAGCTGGTTTTAGTAAACACGTTATATGCTTTACATATTAGGACACCCTATCCCCCCAGGCATCTTTACGTAACTGTTCTAATGTGATATCCTTTCCTTCCCAAATACCAGCCAGAGTGGTAACATCGGGGTTTTCTGCAAAAGTTATTGGCAAATCTTTAGATTTTGATTTTTCCTTAATCGCAGAACCGGTTGACGACGTTTTAATACTCATGTCAAATAGTTTTGCCAGGTCCTGTAAGGCCTTTAAAGCTTTTTCTGTTTTATATTTTATAATTACTTCGGGCATTGTATCATCATTTGTACAAATATAATATAAAAAGTTACCATAATGTTACTTACGGTAACCCGACTTGAGCCAAGTAAGGATAAGCTGAGGAGTTTAAAATTGCACCCACTACCCACCCGGGGCGTACATCCTTTTGGAACTCATCATCATCAAAAAAGTTGTCATTTCGAACGAATCAGAGGTGGATTTAAGCGGTGGGGTGAGGAGAAATCTTCGACATCAGGCTTTCAAACTTGCGTGGTGGGATGCAAATCGTATAGGATTTCTCTTTCGCGTCCCGCTCTTTGCCCTCCCCTGCTCTATCGAAATGACATTTTCTTCAATTGAAAAGAAGTGTACACATTTAGATCTACAACCCCTTCTCCACCACCAACGTCACCGGGCCAATCAACCCGCTTTCCCTCAACGGCGAACCCTTTTCCGGCCCGCTAATCGTCCAGGTTTTTCTTTTATCTTCCGGTAACCCGGCATCATAGGCCAAACGGTTGAACCACGTACTGGTTACTTCCACTTTAAGCGAGTTTTTACCGGCAACAATTGCATTGGTTAAATCCAGCTGGTAAGGATTGCACCATACGGTACCGATAAACTTTCCGTTCAGGGTAACTTTAGCTATCATATTTACCGAGCCAAGGTTAATCAAAAAATGCGCACCGGGTTCAATTTTATCAATGGCAAACGTGGTGGTATACGCGGCCGTGCCCGAAAACGCTTTTGCCTCGGGCGATAGGTCCAGATCTTTCCAGGGTTTTAATTCATTGATCCGGGTTGATTGCGGCGCGCCCCATCCTTCCGGGAAAGATAGTTCCCATGGAGCAGTGAGGCTGGTGGTGGCAATTACTTTTGTTTGGACGGGTTTATTTGCGGCGTTTTGTTGCGGGGTATGATTAAAAACCACAAAACACGAGCCCGCCTGTGGCAAATCAAAAGTTACAGTTGTACGACCTTGTTTTTGTTCGGCAGCTACGGCCCTGGTTGTGCCGTTAAGGGGATCCCACATTTCGGCAGCACCTGTATTGCGGAAAACAAGCGTGCCCTTAAATGCTTTTCCTTTTGGCGCGCATATGAAATACCAGTCGGCACCTTCTGTCTTGCGGTGTGTCCAGATGGCTTCCCCGCCGGTAACATCCGGCGTTAATTGCATTTGCTGTAAGGCATCGGCCAGCGAAGTTCCTGATATTAAAGTACCTTTACCAAGCTTGCGTATGCCTGTTGTTCGCCCGTTGCCCCAAATGTTTGTCACGGCTGTATTAAAACGGACTTGCGATTTTTGGCCGCCGCTTAGTGTTGCCAGGTATTGTGGGGCATCGCCAATAATTGTTGCCCCGGCACGGATCAATGCCTCCAGTTTTTCTAATGTTTGTGGCAGCATATGGATGGTTGATGGCAACCATAACACCCTGTAGCTTATCCCTTCGGGCGTTACCAGCATGCCGTTTGCCACAGTAAGCCTGTTCAGCAAAACATCGGGGTTACAATAATCATATTTAAAACCCTCGGGAAAGGGCGCGTTTTGATCGGGTTTATGATCTATCTCGTCGCCCAGATACCAAAGCACATCTGACACAGGCCTGCCACGCTCCTGTAAATAACTAATACGCGCAAAATATCCGTTCAACTGTGGCATATCGTTCCACCAGGTTTGCTGCCTCAGGAACGGGGTACCTATGCCCGACCCAAATGAGGTACCGGGTTTCAGCGAATCGGCTTTGGGATTATGTGTGTAGGTATGGTATACCAGGTGTGTTACGCCTTCAACAATGTTCACGTTGGCCACTTCCTTTAAATCCTGCCAGTGCTCATCCCAGGTTAGCGCGAAGGAGGTAAATGCTTCGGCACCCAGCCGGGGTTTGCCGTAAATATGGGCAGCAGAGGCCGCCGGTTTAATGGGTTTAAAATTAAAAGAGCCTACGTAGCCATTGGTAAAAGGCTGCCAGAATTCGCACATGGGTACATCGGCAAACTTGTAATATTCTAAAATATCAGCCGGAAAAACATCCCCGGCAGCAGTTTCGTACGATACAGCCAGGTTGTTTTGTTTGGCCAGCTGCGCCATGCGTCCATAAAACTTATTGGTATACAAGTCGTTCAAGGTCGAACGCCAATCGCGCAGGAATTTGAACGTGGTTTCCTGGTCTTTCAGCACATAGCCAAACAAAGCAGGGATCCATTTGCGCAGCGGGTAGGCCTCCACACGGTTAAACTCCTGTTCCATATTTTGTGTCCAGGTTTGGGTTTCGCACTCCCAGCTGTCCATCAGCATGCCTTTTAACAGGCCATCGCCCAGCACACCATTTGCTCCGGATAGCCTGCCGATATAACCGGCAAAGTGTGCGTTGGCACCGGCCTCTGAAAGTTTATTACTCTCCCAGCCGGTGCCTTCTGCCGGGGCGGGGCCATTTTGCTTGCCGCTGTTTACATGGCCTATGCGTAAAACAGTCCATTTACCGCGTGGGGCAGCCCATTTTAAATTGCCTTGCGCATCCATCATGTTGGTGATATCGCGAATCTGGGCCGGATCGATATAGCTTTTAGGCGATTGCCCGTACTTTTTGCCGCTGCGGTCAATGCTGCGCAAGGTCCACCCGGCTTCTGACTCCCAGCTATTTTTGCGGGCAGCCGAAAAGAAACGGATGAAGCCGAGGGCCATATCGTGTTTGTTTTCGATGTAGAGCTTTATCGTTTTAGCACCTTTTACTTCCGTGCAGGCAAAAGAGAGCGGCTGCGTATCCTGCCAGTTCCCTTCGGGGATATTGGTATTTAAAATATCTATTACTTTGCCGTTGGCCATGATAGCCTGCGCCTTTATTTTTACGCCGGGCTCATAATTCCAGGCATGCCCCATGCTGTTAACACTCGGAAATTCGATAGTCCGGATGGTCACGGTATCGGCAAAGGTCACTTCAGCCCAATACGGTTCGCCTGCGGCTGCCGGTTTAAGGCGCACAGCTTCTTTTGCTTGTTTCAGGAAACAACCCTCCCATGAAATATTACTGCTGCCCTTAACAGTTTGTGCTACAAGTGGTTTTCCGGTATCATCTAATGGAGTTGGAAATGCCAGTACGGTGATATCCCTGTAATCGCGCCAGGGTTCGCTGCTGGGCTGCGGCTGGTCAAGGTGTATGTTTATTACTCCCTTCCCTCCTGCTAAATCGATTCTACTCCAGGCTAAATGTCGCATGGCGTTGGCCGGCGTTATCCATGGCCCGCCGGCCATTGCCCATCCGGGGCAATTTTGCATGGTAAAGCGCAAACCCAGTCGGCGGCATTCCTGTGCGGTATGGCGTATAGCATCCTCCCATAACGGGCTCAAACATGCAATTTGCGGACTAACACCCGGCCATGGCCCGCCGAACTGCCCGTGAAAAAGCTGGATGCCCGAAATTCCCGACCTTGCAATGGCTTCCAGATCGGCGGTGATGCCTTTTTTTGAAACATTGCCCCCTATTAAATGGAACCAGGTTTCGGGATAGTAAACTTTTGGCGGCGACATAAAGGCTGCCTTATCATACTGGCCAAAACTGCGGTTAAGCTGCTGCGCCGGCGGCAAAATGGGCGCTACCTGGGCCGTTGATGAAAAAAAACTTACCATCGTCAACAAAACAGCCAACAACGGCGTGAATAATATATTTTTGGGGCGATTCATTTTGTTTTTGCTTATAGGTTATAAAGGGTTGGCAGCATCCATTTAAATGCCTGCCAGATTTGGGTAATCTAAACTATCATTAATAATTTCCAAAACTGTCCTGTGCTGTCCTCTTTAAAATATTTTGAAAGCTACCATTTACAGATTTTTTTTACAAAATCTCACCCACAAATACAATACTCCACCTTAAAATACCTATAATTCATATTCAATATCAATTAACATTTCTGTTACATTTGTGCGATATAGCTTTTAACTTTCAACCATAATTTATATCACAACTATGGATGACTTTATAGCAGCGAGGTCGCAAATGGCCTTATCCTTAGGGTTTCACATCATCTACTCCTGTATTGGTATGGTTATGCCTGTTTTTATGGCCATATCGCATTATAAATGGATAAAAACCAAAAACCCGGTTTACAAAAACGTTACCATCGCCTGGAGTAAAGGCGTTGCTATTTTTTTTGCTACTGGTGCAGTATCGGGCACCATGTTGTCGTTTGAGTTAGGGCTGCTTTGGCCGGGTTTTATGAAACACGCCGGGCCTATTTTCGGGATGCCATTTTCTTTGGAAGGTACCGCCTTTTTTATTGAAGCGATAGCCCTGGGCTTTTTCCTGTACGGGTGGAACAAGTTGAACACCTGGTTTCATTGGGTTACGGGCATTGTGGTGGGCGTAAGCGGGATAGCATCGGGCATATTGGTAGTGGCGGCCAACTCCTGGATGAACAGCCCATCGGGTTTTGATTATGTAAACGGAAAATACCTCAATATAGATCCGTTAAAAGCCATGTTTAACGAAGCCTGGTTTTCTGAAGCATTACATATGACGATAGCGGCCTTTTCGGCAACGGGTTTCGCCGTGGCGGGCATTCACGCGCTGATGATCTACCGGAAACAGAATGTAACTTTTCATACCAAATCATTTAAAATAGCCATCGTATTTGGTGCGGCTGCAGCCATTTTACAGCCCCTAAGCGGCGATATATCTGCCAAAGGAGCAGCTAAACGGCAGCCTGCTAAACTGGCCGCAATGGAAGCTTATTTCCATACTCAGGAATATGCGCCACTGGTGATTGGCGGTATCCCGGATACGGCTGCTAAAAAAGTTAATTACGGCCTGGAAATACCCGGCCTGCTGAGTTTTTTGGTTCATGATGATTTTAAAACAGTTGTCAATGGCCTGGATAAAATTCCGGCTAAAGATCAGCCGCCTGTTGCCATTACACACTACGCCTTCCAGGTGATGGTGGGTATTGGTACTTTGATGATGTTTATCGGCATCCTATACTTTATAGCGCTGTGGAAGAAGAAAGAATGGTTAAACAAACCGTGGTTTTTAAAGCTGTTTATTATTGCCACGCCAACGGGTTTTATAGCCTTAGAGGCCGGTTGGACAGTAACCGAAGTTGGCCGCCAGCCGTGGATTATCCAGGGTGTGATGCGTACCAGCGAGGCGGTTACCAAGATGCCGGGCATCCAGTATACTTTTTACCTGTTTACATTTATTTACTTCACCCTGAGCGTATTTGTTATTTTCCTGCTGAAAAGACAAATTGAGATGGTGCCCAAATTGTACGACAAATAACCTGCTGATATTATGTTATACATCGTTATATTATTTTTATTTGCGTCCATTACCCTATACTTTTTATTGGGCGGGGCCGATTTTGGCGCCGGCATCATCGAGCTTTTTACATCCGATGATAATAAGCACCGCACCCGCAAAACCATGTACCAGGCCATTGGCCCCATCTGGGAAGCTAACCACATGTGGCTCATCATTACCGTGGTAATATTATTTGTAGGCTTCCCGGATATTTACAGYGAGATGTGTACCTATCTGCATATCCCGCTTCTTATTTTGTTATTAGGTATCATTGCGCGTGGTACTGCTTTTACCTTCCGCAACTACGATGCTATTAAAGGCGAGCGAACACAAAACCTTTATAACCACCTGTTTATCTACTCAAGTTTTGTTACGCCAATGTTCCTGGGTATTATAGCGGGCAGCGCATTATCCGGTCAGATTGATCCGGCAGCTAAAGATTTTGTTCATGCCTATATTTTCAGCTGGTTTAACTGGTTCTCGGTGGCTGTAGGTCTGTTTACTGTGGCGCTTTGCGGTTTCCTGGCAGCCATTTATATTGTGGGAGAAACGGACAGTATTGATGATATTAAACGCTACATCAAAAAGGCAAAAATATTTAACGTAGTAGCCGTTATCTGCGGCGGGCTGGTTTTCATCGCTTCCGAAATTGAGCATGTCGGCTTATCCAAATGGATCTTCGGTAATGTTATTAGTTTGGTTGCCGTAATAGCTGCCACTTTATCACTCGTACTGCTTTGGTTTATTATCTCCGAACAAAAGAACAGGCAATGGATCAGGCTATTAGCCGCTTTCGAGGTAAGTATGATCCTGATATCGGTAGGATCAACCCGTTTCCCAAGGTTTGTAATATTTAAAGGGGGTAGTTCGATGTCATTGCTGACAGACCACGCGACCGTAAATACCATAGATGATTTGGGGATTGGTTTATTGGTTGGCAGTATGTTTATATTGCCTGCGTTGGGGTATTTGTATTATAGCTTTCAGCGGAAGGACAGGTAATAGAGAAAATTATTGAATTATTGAATTATTGAATTATTGAATTATTGAATTATTGAAATTCAATAAATTCTTCAATTCGACAAATTCCGGTTCAAACATTCCACTATCCCCTACTATCTTTTTAAACAAAAAATACAACCCTGTAATATTACATTTGTGTAACCCAATTGTAAAGCGTGAAGAACTATCTTAAAATATTATCTATCGACGAGTATTCCATCACTCCTAAATACCTGCAGCTTTCAAACGCCATTATCAGGGCTATCGAAAGTGGTGATATCGTTAAAGATGATATGCTGCCATCTATCAATGATTTAAGTTTTGCTTTAGATACCTCACGCAATACCATAGAAAGAGTTTATAAAGAACTGAAAGACAAAGGGATAGTAAGTTCAGTTCCGGGTAAAGGTTTTTTTATATCGAACACCGATTTTCAGAAACCATTGAAGATCTTCCTGCTGTTCAACAAGTTAAGCGCCCATAAAAAGTTGATTTACGATGCCTTTGTAGACACTATCGGCGAATTGGCCACCATCGATTTTTACATTTACAATAACGACTTTTACTTTTTTAAAAAGATCATGGCCGAAAGCTTTAACAGCGACTACGCCAAATACATTATTATCCCCCATTTTTTAGATAATGAGACCAAGGCTCACGAGATCATCAACACGATCCCCAAGGATAAACTGATCTTGTTAGATAACCTGGTACCGGCTATAAACGGCAAGTTTGCCGCCATTTATGAAAATTTTGCGTCGGATGTTTATGAAGCACTTAAAAGCCTTACACACAAATTAACTAAGTATCATAACATTAAACTGATTTTTCCAGGGAAAACCTACCATTCTAAAGAGATACTGAAAGGTTTCCTGAACTTTTGCAGGCAATACGCGTTTGATTACGAAGTAGTTGAGTCGTCGGCAATAGAAACCATCCAGAAAGATACAGTATACATCAGCCTTACCGAAGATGACCTGGTAGAGCTGATAAAGAAGATTATCGCATCCGACCTGAAAGTAGCTAAGGATGTGGGCGTTATATCTTACAACGAGACCGCCCTTAAGGAGATCATTTTGGATGGTATCACCACCATATCAACCGATTTTAAACTCATGGGCAGCAAAACAGCAGAGTTTGCGTTGAGCAATTGCCATGAACATTTCGCGGTTCCTTTTAATGTAACGTTGAGGAATTCGTTGTAAGCCCCCTCTAAACGGCGAAGCCCTCATTAGTTCCTTCAAAAATCAAATCATATGCTAATAATCTCCCCCTTCAGGGGGAGACTTTTAAGAGAACTTTTATTCGATGCTTCCTTTTTGAAGTCTCCCCTTTAGGGGAGATTTAGAGGGGCTTCACCTTTATACTTCTGAAAAACACTTCGTTACCGTGATCCTGCAGTAATAGGTGTCCTTGAGGGGCTTCGCCAAAGTTTTTCCAGATGGTGTATTTGCTGATGGCAACCAGGTCTTTAAATGCCTTTGAGCCGCGTTCGTATTCCAGTACTTTTACACCATTAAGATAATGTTCTACATGGTTGTTGGGATAAACCACTACCCTGCCAATGTTCCAGGCGCCAATGGGATGTACAAAGCGTTCCTGTTTGTTGGCTTTAATCAGGTCATATAATGAAGCCAGCGTTCTGTCGCCATCCCGGCCAAGTTTGGCATCGGGGTGCAGCTTATCATCTAATACCTGGTATTCCAGGCCTATAGCCGATCCTGTGGTTACTTCACTCAGGGTAACAAAGTATTTAACCCCGCTATTGGCACCTGGCGTCAGTTTAAACTCAAAAGAAAGGTCAAAGGCGCTGTAATTGTCATCAGTAACTACATCGCCGCCGCCCGATTCTTCTTTACCGGCAGATGGCAGTACATGCATGGTTCCGTTGGCTACCTCCCAGCCATGGTTAGGGAAAGTTTTGAGGGTTGCACCACGCCAGCCGGCACTGGTTTTACCATCATATAATAACTTCCAACCGGCGGCTTTTTCGGCAGCGGTGATGCTGTTGGGTTGCAGGTTTACCAAATACACATTTTTAGGAAATGGCTTTGATTTTAGATTGGTAGTTTGCAGGTTAAAGTTTTTGAAATATACTTTTTTACCGGCTTGTTTTTCGTCGCTCACGGCGTGAACCTGTAAGGCAATGAAACCCTTAGTGTCGATGGTATCCACCACATCAGCGGTCGGGATTCCGTTTACCCAGGTTTTCATTTCGTTACCAATACACTCAATGCGGATGTGGTTGTACTCACCTACTTTAAAGGCATYTTTGGCGGCGGCATTCAAATCCAACGGGTATAGCCAATCGCGACGGCCTTCGTCATAAATACCGCCTGTCCATTTACGGTCAGACGGATCAATCTCAAACTGTCGCCCATAAACCAACCCCTTGCCATCGTGGCCGGCCGGGTTATAATGACTGCGTGTTTGAACRCCGGAGTTGCTCAGTTTACTTTCAATTTTGGCATCCAGCTCTAAAACAAAATCGCCGTATTCTTTTTCGGTAACCAAAAAGGTGTTGCCAGAGTTTAAAACAGTGGTGCCCACAATGGCCCCGTCTTCAACCTTGTAATCGGCGGTACCAGCAAGGCGTTTCCAGCCTTTGAGCGTTTTGCCGTCAAATATTTTTGTTTGCGCCTGGGTTAATGAGGCTGTTGCAAGTAAAAGAGCTAAAGGATAGATGTATTTTTTCATGGTATGGTATTGTTATTCAAATTATTAAACTATGTCATTGCGAGCGTAGCGCGGCAACCTCTTCGCTTACTTGGCGGAGATGCATTTCTACGGGATTGCTTCGTTCCTCGCAATGACATACTGGTGAGGAATGAGGCAATAATGGCGTTTACACCTTCACCTCCCAGCCTTTTTCATATTCCCGGCTCCAAAGTTTTTGGGCTTCGGGGTCATTCAGGATATGGCCGTTGGTTGGGTTAATGTGCAGCACGCGGTCAACCCGGTATGATATATTACCCAATTGCGGCAGCAGGGTTGATTTAAAACCAATTTCAATGGGGCAGTTCAGCGGCGCTACTCCCCTAACGCCATCGATAAAATTCTTCAGGTGAAAACCATCAAGCGCCTCGGTGGGGCTTACTTTGTTGGTGCCATCAACTTTGGTATCGTCTTTAACTTCCTTCACCAGCTTGTTATCGCCATCGTAAACCTGGTAACCGTTGCCGCTGCCGTAAAACAGGGTGCCTTTATCGCCATAAAATACCACCCCGCGGCTTAACTGCTCAATATTAAAACCGTTGCTGCTGCGGCTCTCCCATTCGGCAGCAGTATTGTTGGGGAAATTATACAGGATATTTTGGGTATCGGGCGTTTGCCAGTCGTCGTTAAAATGGAAGCGGCCGCCGGTGGATACTACTTTGTTAGGATAATCCACACCCAAACCCCAGCGGATTACATCCAGTTCGTGGGTGCCGTTGTTCAGCGCCTCGCCGGTTCCCCAGTTCCAAAACCAGTGCCAGTTATAGTGAATCAGGTTATCCTGGTAGGGTTTACGCGGGGCCGGGCCCTGCCACAGGTCGTAGTTTAAATTCGCAGGTACGGGCACTTGCTTGCCATGGCCAATGCTTAGCCTGTGGTTGGTGTACCAGCCTTTGGCATAATAGGTACGCCCAATAACGCCGTCATGCAATTCCTTCACCATGGCCTGCACATTGGAGAATGAGCGCCGTTGACTACCCATTTGCACCAGGCGATTGTATTTTTTTGCAGCCTCAACAGCCATTTCGCCTTCGTGTGGGTTATGGCTGCAGGGCTTTTCTACATAAACATGTTTGCCGGCCTGGCAAGCCATTATGGTTGCCGGGGCGTGCCAATGATCGGGCGGGGCAACAACAACGGCATCAATATCCTTTATTTCCAGCATTTTGCGGATATCGGTAATTCCTTTTGGCCGTTTGCCCGTTATTTTATAAATCTCTTCAATGGTTCTGTCTACTACTTTGGAGTCCACATCGCAGATGTACCCTATCTCTACATTAGGAATTTTAGCATAGCTCTGCGCCAGGTACAGGCCGCGGCTATTGGTGCCCATAGCGCCTAAAACTACTTTTTCGTTGGGCGAACCTTTGAAAAAGCCGGCTGCCTTTGAAAGTTGGGGCGCAAGTAAAAAACTTGTCCCGGCAACTGACGTATTCTGAATGAACTGTCTTCGGTTAAGCATAGGTAAAAGGTAAATTGGTTTATAAGCATTGCCCTTTAGGGCAGGCAGGTAAATTAGCTAAGTTTTGTAAAGCATCGAAGAAAACAGGCCGTTTTTTTTGAATACCATTGTAATTTAACTGTTACCTCAACCCGTTGTTATCTCAATTGGCTTGCCTGGAAACAAAAAAACAAGCCGGCAGGTAGCCTTGCTTGTTTTTTAAATGATAAATGTTTAGGAGCATTAAATTATTAACTATTAACTGTCTACTTTGTAAAAATAGACATCCCCTGTTGTTATCAGATTAGTATAAACACGGTATTTGAGCAGTTTACCCACGTAATTTTACGTAATTAAACCGGTAAGTTAAACAGCTAAGCGATGGGTTTTAAGCCTGTCGCTACAGATGTTTAAATAGATAATGACATTAGTATTGTATTGGCGGAGGTATGAGTTTGGGATTTTGGCGTTGGTGCCAGTATGGATATATTGGCGTTAAATCACTTGCTGCATCCAGTTTTTTTACCTGCTCGGTAGTCAAATTCCAGCCAACGGCACCCAGGTTCTGCCTTAGCTGTTCCTGGTTACGTGCGCCTATAATGATATTGGCAACGGTTGGCCTTTGCAATAACCAGTTAATGGAAACCTGTGCTACAGATTTACCTGTTTCTTCGGCCACTTCATCCAAAACATCAACAATGTTGTAAAGGCGATCGAAGTTGGTTGCCGGGCCATGAGCGCCGCCTTGTACCGTTCTTGAATCTGCCGGTATGGGCTGTCCCCTCCTGAATTTACCGCTCACTTTGCCCGATGCCAACGGACTCCAAACTATGGTACTCACATTTTGATCGATAGCTAAAGGCATCAGCTCCCATTCAAATTCACGGTCTAACAGCGAATAATAAGCCTGGTTGGCAATGTACCTGCTCCAGCCATAACGTTCAGATACCGACAGCGATTTCATTAAATGCCAGCCCGAAAAGTTCGAACAGGCAATATAACGCACCTTGCCGCTGGTTACCAGGTCATCAAGTGCGCGCAGGGTTTCTTCAACCGGGGTTGTGGCATCAAAACTATGCATGTGGTAAATATCGATATGGTCGGTTTGTAGGCGCTTAAGGCTATCCTCTGCCTGTTTTATTAAATGCAGGCGCGATGAACCATAATCATTGGTGCCATCGCCCATGGGGAGCGTAGCCTTTGTGCTGATAAGCACTTGGTTACGCAGGCCTTCCAATGCCTTTCCTAATATTTCTTCAGATATTCCGCTTGAGTATATATTCGCCGTATCAAAAAAGTTCATACCCGCATCAAGGCATAAGTTAATCAGTTCTTTGGCTTCGTCAACCTGGGTATTGCCCCAGGCTTTAAAAAATTCGTTACCACCGCCAAATGTGGCTGTTCCGAAACTTAATACGGGAACCCTCAATCCTGATGCTCCTAATTGTCTGTATTCCATAGTGTAATTTTAAGCAGAAAGTTTTAAAGCAAAAGGCCGAAAACCTTTATCGCATATAACAAAGCTAAAACATCTGTTTCTGTAGCGTGGATATCGCGCATCATCATTTTGTCATTTGTGATTTTGGCAGCAGACACTCCCATCTTAACTCTTGATTCTTTTCTCTTGGCTCTACCCTTCAATCCGGAACCCTTCTAAATAGCAAATAGCCCCTTTAAAGGCCATGGCATTGGTTAACTTTGCGCCAAAATTTAACTTATGGCAACAACTAAACTTACTATCAATAACAACGGATCTGTAAAAATCGATGGCGATTTTGAAATAGTAGATATGCAGGGCAACAACTACGGCTTACAAGGCAGAACAGTAGTTTCTATCTGCCGCTGTGGCTTATCGGCTAACAAACCATTTTGCGATGGCTCGCACAAAGGTCATTTTGAGCATGATGCAATCGCTTTTGATTTGCCTCCAAAAAAGGTATAATTCGTTTAATAACGGGCACCGCCACTAAGCCGGCGCATTAACTGTTTTTTAACACAAATGGCTCCTACGGGGCCATTTGTGTTATTATACCCGTAAACTTATTTACATAGTGTATATTTATCATAATGAAACAATATTGCATCCTGTTAATAATGATTGTAACCGGTTCAAAAACATTAGCCCAACAACCCGATACCGTCTTCCTCAAAAATCTGCTGCAATCTCGCCCGGAGTTGTTTCAAGGTATCCTCAATCATCCAACGCATAACGAAGTACAGATCCTGTATACGCAAATCAACCGGGACAAACACAATATACCACATTTTAAATCATACAGTTACCGGCTTAATCCAAAGCGATATTTTTATCCGGCAAGTACGGTAAAGCTGCCAACCTGTATTTTCKCGCTCGAAAAAATTAACGAGCTTAAAATTAAGGGCCTTACAAAAAGCGCGACAATGATAACCGACAGCGCTTTCGCTGGGCAAACTAAAGTTAAAACAGATACATCGTCGGCTAATGGTCTGCCATCAATAGAAAACTATATAAAAAAGATACTGCTGGTAAGCGATAATGATGCTTATAACCGTTTGTACGAGTTTGTGGGACGCGAAGAGATTAACAAAAAATTAAAAAAATACCGGCTTAACAATACCCGCATTATTGGCAGGCTGGCGATAAACGATACCGGCGAAGGCACCAAACACACCAACCCCATTGATTTTTACAATGGCGATAAACTGGTTTACCAAAAACCAGCCTTATTTGACGGCAACGATTACCCCATGCATCTGGATAACATGCTGCAAGGAAAAGGCTACCTGGATAAAAACGACAAGCTGGTAATGCAGCCCTTTGATTTTAGCCAGAAAAACGTTTATACCATTGCAGATCAGCAAATGGTTTTAAAACGGTTGCTTTTCCCAGAAGCCTTCGCTGCAGCGCAACGCTTCAATTTAACACAGGCAGATTATCGGCTTATCTACAAGTATATGAGCATGTTCCCCACAGAAAGTACTAAACCCACCTATAACCGGCCGCAAAATTATCCTGTAATGAGCAAGCTGTTGTTTTATGGTGCCGATAGTACCGCGGTGCCCGATGCAAACATTAGAATATTTAATAAATACGGCGACAGCTACGGCTACAATATTGACAACGCTTATATAGTTGATTTTGAAAATAAGGTGGAGTTTTTACTCACAGCCGTTGTTCAGTCAAACGAAGATGGTATTTACAATGATAACAAGTACGAGTACGCCACTGTATGCCTCCCCTTTCTGAAAAACCTTGGGCAGGTAATCTATCAACATGAATTGCACCGGCCTAAAAAAAATAAACACGAATTGCCGCGAATGGTATCGAATTACACGGATTGAAAAGTTAATTTGCGGTTCTTAATTCGTGCAATTTGCCTCAATTAGTCCAATTCGTGTTATAAAATACAATTCAACAAAACTTACCTCGCCATCCTGCGTTTAGTTTTAGTACCATTAAAACAAGCACATGGCAACTACCATAATTGAATACAAAGATAATTTCCCCATACTTTATGGCGATGACAGGGTAAACCTGAACTGGCCGGAACGTTATACATCTATCATTGGTGGTGTAAAACTCGGCTGGTCGGGCTTTAAAAACATTTTCTCGAGTCCGTTTTCAAGTGTTTTAAAAATTGGCGCGGGTGGTTACCTGTTAAATCGCGGCCTTACTGGGCATTGTGAGCTTTATAAGCGCATCGGCAAACTTTCTACCAACCCTATAAACGTTAATATCCGGTCGTCATTCACCGTAAACCAGCCAAGGCACAAGGTTTACAATTTTTGGCGCAAGCTGGATAACCTGCCGCTGTTTATGAAACACTTGGAAAGCGTGGAAATGATTGACTCCAAATATTCTTATTGGGTTTTAAAATTACCTGCTGATATGGCAACCGTAAGCTGGCATGCCGAAATTGTAAAGGATGAACCAAACGAAATGATAGGCTGGAGCTCGTTGCCCGATTCGGCCATTAATAATGCAGGCAAAGTACGTTTCCAGGACACCATCGACGGAACCGGCACTGTAGTTGATATTGTGATCAGTTACCAGCCACCTGCAGGAGGCATAGGCGCCGGTATAGCTCATGTATTGAACCCGTTATTTAAAAAAATGGTTGATAAAGATGTACAAAACTTTAAACAGTATATGGATCTTGATAACGGATTCGAAGCATCTTTTGACACACCGGAGGTTATTATCATATCTTAAAAGTTAAAAACAAGTACATTAAAAAAGCCGCCTTGCAAAATGCAAGGCGGCTTCTAAATTCAAAGGCAAAGTGGCCGGCGAATGTTATTATTTTACTGCATCAATAACGGCTTTGAAAGCATCAGGATGATTCATCGCTAGATCAGCCAATACTTTACGGTTTAAACCGATTTCTTTTGCTGCTAATTTACCTATTAATTGAGAGTAAGAAATTCCGTGCTGACGGGCACCGGCGTTGATACGCTGGATCCATAAAGCCCTGAACTCTCTTTTCTTGGTTTTACGGTCACGATAAGCGTACTGTAAACCTTTTTCTACTGTGTTTTTTGCAACGGTATAAACCTTGCTGCGTGAACCCCAATAACCTTTGGCGAGGTTCATGATCCTTTTCCGGCGTCTTCTCGACGCTACTGCGTTAACTGAACGTGGCATGTTGTTTGATTTTGGTAGTGAGTGCCTGCCTTTACAGCCGAACTTAAAACTCTAATACCTGGTTAAAAAAAATTGTGAATTACTTTCCGATGCAAAGCATGCGTTTAACATTGCCGCTATCAGCTTTAGAAACTAAGCTGGTGTGGCCAAGGTTACGCTTACGTTTAGTCGACATCTTGGTTAAGATGTGGCTTTTGAATGCATTCTTCCGAGTGATTTTACCTGTTCCAGTAAGCTTAAAGCGCTTTTTAGCACTGGAATTGGTTTTCATTTTTGGCATAACTATTATTTAATTGTTTGTTTAACTTACAAATGTGCAACCCTGCAGACCTGTAAATGTCTTTATAATAGATTATGTCGATGTGTAAATCCACAATTTACACATCAGCACATCTTTAATTTATTTTTTCGCAGCTTTAGGCGCAAGGGTTAAAAACATCCTTTTACCTTCAAGCTTTGGTAACTGCTCTACTTTACCTACATCCTCCAATGCCTGCGCAAAACGAAGTAGTAATATCTCGCCTTGCTCCTTGTAAACAATGGCGCGGCCTTTAAAGTGTACGTAAGCCCTTACCTTTTCGCCGGCTTCCAAAAACTTAATGGCATGCTTTAATTTAAATTCAAAGTCATGGTCATCAGTATTAGGCCCGAAACGGATCTCCTTTATAACAGTTTGCTTGGCATTGCTCTTTATCTCTTTAAGCTTTTTCTTCTGCTCGTAAATGAACTTGTTATAGTCCGTTACTTTACAAACCGGAGGTACGGCGTTCGGAGATATTTCAACCAGGTCAAGTTCCTGCTCCTGCGCTATAGCAAGGGCATCTCTTAATGAAAAAATACCTTGCTCTACGTTATCACCTACAAGGCGAACTTCCTGAGCCCTAATGAATTGATTGATGTTGTGTTCAGCTTCTTTCTTCTTGAAAGGAAGCCTTGGTCCTCTATTGAAAGGTTTGTTTAATGCCAAGTTATACTTTTATTTCTTTAATTATTTGTTCTTTAAAATCTTCTATGCTCATACTTCCCAAGTCGCCCAAACCATGTTTCCTTACAGAAACCATGCCCTCGGCAGCTTCTTTTTCACCCACTATCAACATATAAGGGATCTTTTTGACTTCAGCATCGCGTATCTTACGCCCTATTTTCTCATCCCTGAAATCAATCAGCCCGCAAATATCGGAATCTTTTAACACATCAGAAAGTTTTTTTGCATATTCCTCGTATTTTTCTGATATCGGCAAAATAATAAATTGCTCAGGAGATAACCAAAGCGGAAAATTACCTGCACAATGCTCAATTAACACGGCAATAAAGCGTTCCATCGAGCCAAACGGCGCCCTGTGAATCATTACCGGGCGGTGTTTTAAATTGTCGCTGCCGGTGTATTCCAGTTCAAAACGCTCGGGCAGGTTATAATCTACCTGGATGGTACCCAATTGCCATTTACGGCCCAGGGCGTCACGCACCATAAAATCGAGCTTAGGGCCATAAAATGCCGCTTCGCCATATTCTACCACGGTAATAAGTCCTTTCTCGTCTGCCGCTTCAATAATAGCCGACTCAGCCAAGGCCCAGTTCTCGTCTGTACCGATGTATTTGGCTTTATTCTCCGGATCGCGTAACGATACCTGCGCGGTATAGTTTTCGAAACCCAGTGCTTTAAACACGTATAATACCAGGTCAATTACTTTTTTAAATTCGTCTTTCACCTGGTCGGGGCGGCAAAATAAGTGCGCATCATCCTGTGTAAAGCCACGCACACGGGTTAAGCCATGCAATTCGCCGCTTTGCTCGTATCGGTATACAGTACCAAACTCGGCCAAACGAACCGGAAGGTCCTTGTACGAGCGAGGTTTTGTTTTATAAATTTCGCAGTGGTGCGGGCAGTTCATCGGTTTTAAAAAGAACTCCTCCCCTTCCTGCGGGGTTTTTATAGGCTGAAATGAATCGGCACCATATTTTTCATAGTGACCAGATGTTACATACAGGTTTTTGTGGCCGATGTGCGGTGTAATTACCTGCTCGTAACCGGCTTTAACCTGTGCTTTTTGCAAAAAGTTTTGCAGGCGTTCGCGCAGGGCTGTTCCTTTAGGCAACCATAAGGGCAAGCCCATGCCTACTTTTTCTGAGAAGGCAAACAGTTCCAGCTCTTTACCTAGTTTCCTGTGATCGCGCTTTTTGGCTTCTTCAATCATGTGCAGGTATTCGGTAAGCTCGCTGGCTTTAGGGAAAGTAACACCGTAAATACGGGTTAATTGCTTGCGTGTTTCATCGCCGCGCCAATAAGCACCGGCAAGGCTCATGATCTTCACAGCTTTTATAAAACCAGTGTTTGGGATATGCGGCCCGCGGCACAGATCGGTAAAGTTTCCTTGTGTATAAAATGTGATTTCGCCATCGGCCAGGTCTTTAATCAGGTCCAGCTTATACTCATCATTTTTCTCGGTAAAATATTCAACAGCGTCAGCTTTGCTAACCGGTTTGCGGATGTATTCCGATTTGGTTTTAGCCAGCTCGATCATTTTATCTTCGATCTGTTTAAACTCATCGCTTGATAAAACCTTATCGCCAAAGTCAACATCGTAATAAAACCCGGCGCCGTCCTTAACCGGAGGGCCAATGCCAAATTTGGTACCCGGATAAAGCGCCTCCAAAGCTTCGGCCAATAAGTGGGCTGATGAATGCCAGAAGGTTGATTTGCCTGAAGCATCGTTCCAGGTTAATAATTTAACGTGCGAATCCTTTTCGATAGGGCGGCTGGAATCCCAAACCTCGCCATCAACTTCGGCTGCTAAAACGTTACGTGCTAACCCTTCAGAGATCGACAACGCGATCTGGGCAGAAGAGATCCCCTTGTCGTACTGACGAACGGAACCATCGGGAAGTGTAATACTAATCATCTACAACTATGATTTAAAGTTTATAAAATTACGTTTGCACAATCACCTACAAAGTGATTGTATATTTTGAGGTGCAAAAATAGGATTATTTTTTGAATTGGGATTGCGGCTTGAGAGATCGTGAAGCACTTTTTATAACCTTGCTGTTCGATGTCGAGGTAAAATTAAGGGGTAAATTGCGCATCGGCATTAATAATCATTATCAAGTTAAAATACTGCTCACCTACAGTTTTATAACAGCGCTATTATATTTCTTACAACGCTAAATACTTTCAAAAAACTAAAAATACGTATTATTACGTTTACCGGTTCGTGGTTTTTTGCTTACTTTAGCCCTTAGATGATTTCTGTAGTTTCAAAATTACCCCAAACGGGCACAACCATATTTACGGTAATGTCTGCCCTGGCCAACGAGGTTGGTGCTATAAACTTGTCGCAGGGATTTCCCGATTACAATTGCTCGGCCGACCTGATCGGGCTGGTTAACAAGGCTATGAACGATGGCCATAACCAATACGCGCCTATGGCCGGTGTAATGAGCTTAAGGGAGCGCATTGCCGAAAAAACCGAGAAACTTTACGGCGCCGTTTACAACCCCGAAACTGAAATAACCATCACCGCGGGCGGTACCCAGGCTATATTTACAGCCATTAGCGCAGTTATACACCCTAATGATGAGGTTATTATTTTTGAGCCTGCTTTTGATTGCTATGCCCCTGCCATAAAGCTGATGGGCGGCGTGGTAAAATCATTACCGCTTGAACCGCCAAACTACCGCATTGCCTGGGATATGGTAAAAAGGCTCATCAATCATAAAACCAAAATGATTATCCTTAATTCGCCGCAAAACCCAACTGCAACTATCTTGCATAAGGAGGATATTGACGAATTAAGCGCCTTGGTTAAAAACCAGGATATTTTAATACTAAGCGACGAGGTTTACGAACACCTGATATATGACGGCCAAACGCACCACAGCATGGCCCGCTACCCCGACTTACAGCAGCGCAGCTTTATAGTGGCATCATTTGGCAAGCCTTTTCACGCTACCGGCTGGAAAGTTGGCTACTGTATGGCGCCGGCTTACCTGATGCAGGAATTCAGGAAAATTCACCAGTTTTTAGTATTCGCGGTTAATACGCCGATACAATATGCCATTGCCGAGCATTTAAAAAATGAAGAAACTTATACGGGTTTACCGGAGTTTTTTCAGCAAAAACGAGACTACTTTCGCCAGGGGTTGGAACAAACACGTTTTGAACTACTACCTTGCTATGGATCGTACTTTCAATCAGTACGTTACAGCAACATCACCGACGAGAAAGATGCCGATTTTGTACTACGCCTCACTAAGGAGTTTGGGGTAGCTGCGATACCGGTTTCGGCCTTTTACAGCAAGGGGATTGATCATCATGTGTTAAGGTTTTGTTTCGCCAAAAGGCAAGAAACTTTAGATAAAGCCGTTGATAGGTTATTGAAAGTTTAATTTTGAGTTAATAAACCATGGTCGATAGTCCATGGTAAAAGCACAGAACTGAATAATCTGGTTAAAGATAATTAGCTATCATCCATTAACTTTAAAAACTATAGGCCATCAATTATGGTCTATCGACTAAACACCGCTTATGGATAATCTTAAAATTACCGTTTTTCAAGGCTACCTTTTTTGGGAAAATACTGATAAAAATTTACAAAATATCACTTTACGCTTATCTGGCGGAATAAGGGAAAAAACAGACCTTATCATCCTGCCCGAAATGTTTAGCACCGGCTTTACCATGAATGCCGCTGCACTTGCCGAACCAATGGAAGGCAAAACCATGCAATGGATGCACCAAACTGCCAAACAGCACGATTGTGTAGTTACCGGCAGTATCATCATCAAAGAAAACGATCATTATTACAACCGCCTGATTTGGATGCGTACTGACGGTACTTATGAGTATTATGATAAACGCCACCTGTTTGCTTTAGGCAAAGAACACAATACGTACACTGCCGGCACCAAAAAAATTATGGTAGAGCTGAATGGTTGGAAAATATGCCCCATGATTTGCTACGATCTGCGTTTCCCGGTTTGGCTACGCAACCTTGCCGATAACCCCTACGATTTGCTAATAGTTGTGGCCAACTGGCCCGAACGCCGGGCCCCGCACTGGCGTACCTTACTGCCCGCCCGCGCCGTTGAAAACCAGGCCTATGTAATTGGTGTAAACCGGGTAGGCCATGATGGCAACGAAGTTTACCATTCAGGCGATTCAACCTGTATCGATCCAAACGGCAACGTGGTTTACTACAAGCGCGATGAGGACGATGTATACACCTTCTCCATCATCGCCGATGAGGTGCAAAAAGCCCGCCGTGCCCTGCCGTTTTTAAAAGACGCCGATAAATTTGAAATAAATCTTTAATCATTGGTCATTAGTCATTGGTCATTGGTCATTGGTCATTGGTGAGAATTGGGTTTGGGTTGTTTGGTTTTTAAAATTTGCGGCGGATTTTCAAATATAACAAACGCAACATTCAGGGCCGCTCCACAAGCTTTCAATACGTAATGATCATGACTTCAATGGCCTGGCAACGGTTTTTCCTCCCCGTTATTTTACAGCGCACTTTTTTTTCTAATTACTGCCTGATTCAAAACATTTTAAGTATTTTCGACTGAATATTAACTATTCCTAAATAAGGCATACCAAACAGTTAAAACACGATGTTATTTTACGGCTGTTTTGGGGTTATATCTTTTTTTAGGAACAGGGCATATCTGACCTTAGTCACTTTATAAAAAAAATTGAATCAAGCACCAGGAACCAAAAATCAAAAAAAGTACAGGTAAAAGTTGATCAACCCAGGCCGTAGGCTGCACTTATCGGTGTAAATGGGCATGGTTTTATTTTTTATCCCCGACTCCCGGTTTATATATAGTGGCAGAGGTATTAATTGCTATTAAAATTTCCTGCTTTTTAAACCAACATTATGAAAAAAAACCTACACCGCCTGTTCACTGTGAGTTTAATAATATTATTATCTGCCGTGTTCGCCAAAGTACAAGCACAAACTATTAACGCAGGTGCTGTTACCGGCAATATTTCTGCATGCCAGGGTACCGCTTCGGCAAGCCCGAACCTGCAACAGTTTACAGTTGCAGGCACCGGTTTAACAGGTAATATAATAGCAACTGCCCCAACAGGCTTCGAGTTATCACTTGCCTCCGGCACCGGTTATGGCGGCAATGTAACGCTTACACAGTCAGGCGGCGTGGTAAGCAGCACCGCGGTGTATGTTCGGTCGGCGGCTACTGCACCGGCAGGGGTTATATCCGGCAATGTGGTGCTGGCCTCTACAGGAGTGAGCAGGCAAAATGTGGCGGTAAGCGGTATAGTAAACGTATTAGCTACTATAAATACGGTACCGAATATAACCGTTAATGGCGGCTCACAAACTGGGGCTGTAAATTTTACCGGTACAGCAGGTGCTTATACATGGGTTAACAATACTCCGGCTATTGGCCTGGCTGCAAGTGGCACAGGCCATTTACCATCGTTTGCTGCTATAAATAACGGTAGCAGCCCGGTAACGGCTACCATTACAGCCACTCCCCTATCACGGGGGTTTGCTTATATTACAAACAGAAATAGCGGGACTGTTTCGGTAATTAACACAATTACCAAAACAGTTGTAGCTACAATTCCTGTCGGGCTGGGTATCCAGGGAGTAGCAGTAAGCCCTGATGGCAGCCTTGTTTATGTAGTTCAAACACAGTCTCCGGGTACTGTTTCCGTAATTAACACATTCAGCAATTCAGTCGTTGCCACTATCCCGGTAGGGGCCCTGCCGGTGGGGATAGCCATAAGTCCGGATGGCGCACGGGTTTATGTTGCAAATCATGATGATGGAACGATTTCTGTAATCAATACCACGACCAATACTGTGACCGGGATTATATTTGCCTCCCCTGCGGGATGTTATGGCGTAGCTGTAAGCCTCGATGGTGCACGCTTATATGTAACTAATAACCGTACAAATACGGTTTCTGTAATAAGTTTAGCCACAAACGCACGGCTAGCCAGCATCGGAGTAGATGCTGGCGCGAGTCAAATAACATTGAGTCCCGACGGCAACCGGGCATATGTGGCAAATTTTAATTACCACACCATAACTGTTATTAACACCTCAAACAATACAGTAACGGCAAGTATAAATGTCGGCGATGGTCCAAATGGAGTGTCTATAAGCCCGGACGGCACCAGGCTGTATGTAACGAATGTCTATAGTACAGTAATGTCGGTAATTAATACGTCTGACAATTCAGTCATAGCTACTATTCCGGTCGGTTTATTTGCCGAATACTCGCAGGTAGATCCTGCCAGCGGTCTTTTGTACGTAACAGCTAATGACGTGGTTTTAGTAATAAACACAGCTACTAACACAGTAATATCAACCATACCTGTAGGCCAGGCCCCTATGTCATTTGGGAATTTTTTTGGTGGTCCAGGTTGTAGCGGAGTGTCGGTCACGTTTACAATAACGGTGAACCCGGCACCGCGAACTATAATAGCCGGTACGCCAGACGGCATTATTACTGCTTGTGCCGGTTTCGCTTCAACGAGCCCCAACATCCAGCAGTTTACAGTTGCCGGTATAGGCTTATCCGGCGATATTACTGCAACTGCGCCAACCGGCTTCGAAATGTCCTTATCGGCCGCCAGCGGTTATGGCGGCAATGTAACACTTACACAAATAGCAGGTAAGGTTGATACGACTTTGATATATGTACGGTCGGCGGCTACTGCCCCGGCAGGAAATATATCCGGCAATGTAGTGCTGGCCTCTACAGGAGTGAGCAGTCAAAATGTGGCGGTAAGCGGTATCGTAAACGAAATACCGACTATTAATTCCGTATCAAATCAAACACTTAACGATGGCACTGCTACCGCTGCAATTAATTTTACCGGCACTGGTAACACTTTTAACTGGGTTAATGATACGCCCGGCATAGGCCTGGCAGCAAGCGGGACAGGTAACATCCCTTCATTTAATGCATTAAATGCGGGCAGCAGCCCGGTTACGGCTACTATTACGGCTACCCCTGTAAAAGCCGGATTTGCATATATAACTCAGGGGACGGAAAGCCCGGGCCCCTCTAATATTTCGGTGATCAATACTTTAACAAATTTGCTGGCAGCGACTGTTGTGGTAGGTCCGGGCCCTTCAAAGATCGTAGCAATGCCGGATGGCAGCAGCATCTATGTGACACATCAGGTATACAAAAATATATCCATAATAAACACTGCAACTAACACAGAAACCGCTACTATTGATTTGGGGGCGTACTACCCTCGTGCTATTGCGTTTAGCCCCGATGGCACCCGTTTATATGTTGCAGGTGCTACTTCGGCAAATGTTGGCGCAGTTTCTGTTATCAATACTGCAACAAACACTATCATATCCACCATACCCATAAGCAGCAACTCTCCTACAAGCATTACGATAAGCCCGGATGGAGGCAAAGCATGTGTAACCAACTACCTTTCAAATATTATTGCTGTTATAAACACTGCAACCAACAGCACATCTACCATCACCAACACCACCTATGTTAAACAACTTGCAATAAGTCCTGATGGTAGCCGGTTATATCTAATGGGTGATATCAATATTAGTGTCGTAAATGCGACTACCAACGAGCTTATATCTGCTACACCAATCGAAAAATTTCCAACCTCAATGGTGATAAGTCCGGATGGCGGCAAGATATATATCGTCGGTCCAAGCTTCGGCTCCGGTATGAATACGCTTTCGGTATTCAACACAGCTACCAACGCTGTAGTAGTCATCCCGCTGGGTGCTGCCCCCGAGAATCTTTCAATCAGCCCCGATGGGAAGCTTTTGTATGTTTCCTATACATTTTCAAACCTGGTCAATGTAATCAGTACAGCAACAAATACAATAACAGGCACTATCACTCTTTCGCATAGTGCGGGTCGAATAGCACTTGTCGGTGGTTCAGATTGCAGCGGCGCATCAACTACCTTTAATATTACCGTAAATAACACTTTAAATAACGCCGCTTTAAGTTCGCTCGTACTTAGCCCGGGTTCGCCCCTGATCTATACAAGCTCAACGCTGGGCGTAATGAATTATACCACCGGTGTAGATCCTTCTGTCAGCAGCGTTACCTTAACCCCAACAATTCCGTACGCAGGCGCTACGATAACCATAAACGGCATACCGGTTAGCAGCGGGTCAGCTTCAGCACCGATATTGCTGAACACCGGGCCTACGGCGATAACTACTGTAGTAACCGCAGCAGACGGCATAACCACCAAAACCTATTCGCTAATAGTAAACAGAACGGGTTCAAATAACGGCACGTTGGCCTCGTTGCTTATAAATACGGGTTCAGCGCTCATCCTCGCAAATGCAACTTCCAATAATGTGAATTATACCACAAATGTTGACCCTTCTGTCAGCAACGTGACTTTTACGCCAACGCCCCAGGATGTAAACGCCACAGTAATGGTAAATGGCGTACCTGTAAATAACGGTTCTGCTTCAGAAGTAATATGGCTGAACAGCGGTCCCACTTTAGTAACCACTGTGGTAACAGCGGCCGATGGCAGCACTACAAAAACCTACCTGGTTACCGTGAACCACACAGCATCAAACAATGCCACATTGGGGTCATTGGTCATGAACCCGGGGTCGACGCTTTTTCTTACCAATTCAAACACCACTACCGTAAATTACACAACCTCTGTTGATCCAACCGTGAGCAGTGTAACCTTTACCCCCTCGGGGCTGCGAACCGGCGCAACCGCAACGATAAATGGCGTTGCGGTAAACAGCGGTTCCACTTCTGGTGCGATAACGCTTAACAGCGGGCCTACGATTGTAACTACCGTGGTAACAGCGCCGGATGGCGTAACCACCAAAACCTACTATGTTACAGTAAACAAAGTGGGTTCAAATAATGCCCGGTTAAACGCATTGGTACTAAATCCTCATTCAGCACTGGCTTTGGTAAGCGCAACGCCAACTAATGTGGAGTATACAACAGTAGTACCTGATACGGTTGGCACAGTTACCCTAACCGCCATAACAACCGATCCCAATGCCACCTTCACCATAAATGGCACTAACGCTTCGCCGGCTACAA